>JAOUIM010000452.1 GCA_029884035.1 Aquincola sp.
TGACGGTCAGCTTCCCGCCTTCGTTGACGGCCTTGAACCGCACCTTGTCGCCGGCCTTGACCTTGTCCAGCAGGGCTTTGTCCTTCACCGCGAACACCATCGTCATCGGCGGCATGTCCAGGTTCTTGATCTCGCCGTGCTTGAGCGTGAGCTTGAGCGCGGCCGCATCGACCTTGCGCACTTCGCCTTCGGACATGTCGGCGACCGCGCCGGGGGCGGCAGGCTGAGCAGCCGTGGCGCTCGCTTTGGTTTGGGCAAATGCGCTCGGGGCGAGGGCCAGCGAGGCCAGGATGGCGATGAGGGGGAGCTTCATGGATTGCCTTTCAGGGGTGGGAAGTAAGAACGTGGTCGTGCCGGAATCGAGACCGGTGGTCAAGCCGTACGCACCGAAATGACGCCGGACATGCCGGCGTCGTAATGACCGGGTATCAGGCAGGCGAACTCGAACTCGCCTGCGCGGTTGAAGGTCCAGACGATTTCGCGCGTCCGGCCTGGTGGCACATGGGCCATGTAGGGCTCGTCGTGTTCCATGTTCGGGAACTTCTTCATCAGTGCGGCATGGGCCGCGTTCTCGGCCCTGGTGCCGATCACGAACTCGTGCATGGTCCGGCCGTTGTTGCGCACGCGGAATCGCACCGTCTCGCCGTGCCGGACGTCGATGCGGGTCGGCTCGAACCGCATCGTGTCGGCCATCTCGCACTCGACGGTGCGCCGCACCGCGGTCGGATCGCCAGCGATGCCCCAGTCCTTCTGCTCGTTCTTCACCGACCCCGCTGCATCGGCATGCCGCCTCTCGCCATGGGCCGCGGCGCCGCCTGCGGCCAGCACGGCCAGGGCGGCGAGCAGCCTGCGTTTGTCGTACTGCATCGGTGGTTCTCCTGCTCAGTGATGGCCGCCGTGTCCGGCGCCGGGTTTGCGGACCTTGACTTCAACGTCGCGGCTGGGGCGGGCGGCCGACGGCAACGACGATGAGCTACCGGCCGGCAGGCGCGCCGGGTCAGGCAGCGTGCCGGTGAACTCGTGGGCCAGCGTGCCTGGCGGGTGCTCGAACCAGCCCGGATCCTTGTAGTCACCGGGTTTCTGGTCGCGCCGCACCTTGACCACGCTGAACATGCCGCCCATGCCGACCGATCCCATCGGGCCGGTGCCGGTCATCATCGGCGCGGTGTTGTCGGGCAGCGGCATCTCCATCTCGGTCATGTCGTGCATGCCGCGCTCGCTCATCGCCATGTAGTCGGGCACGAGGTCCGTGATCTGCTTGACCACGCCGCGGTGGTCGACGCCGATCATCGTCGGCACGTTGTGCCCCATCGCGTTCATCGTGTGGTGGCTCTTGTGGCAGTGGAAGGCCCAGTCGCCTTCCTCGTCTGCGAGGAACTCGATCTGCCGCATCTGGCCCACCGCGATGTCGGTCGTCACCTCGTACCAGCGGGTGGACTTGGGCGTCGGCCCGCCGTCGGTGCCTGTGACCAGGAACTCGTGGCCGTGCAGGTGGATCGGGTGGTTGGTCATCGTCAGGTTGCCGATGCGGATGCGCACCTTGTCGTTCTCGCGCACCACGAGCGGGTCGATGCCCGGATAGATGCGGCTGTTCCAGCTCCACAGGTTGAAGTCGAGCATCGTCATGATCTTGGGCGTCGCGCTGCCCGGCTCGATGTCGTAGGCGTTCAGCAGGAAACAGAAGTCACGATCCACGGCATCGATCAGCGGATGCTTGCCCTTGGGGTGCGTGACCCAGAAGCCCATCATGCCCATCGCCATCTGCACCATCTCGTCGGCATGCGGGTGGTACATGAAGGTGCCGGGCCGGCGCGCGACGAATTCGTAGACGAAGGTCTTGCCGGGAGCGATCGGCGGCTGCGTCAGGCCGCTCACGCCGTCCATGCCGTTGGGCAGGCGCTGCCCGTGCCAGTGGATGCTGGTCACCTCGGGCAGGCGGTTGGTGACGAACAGGCGCACGCGGTCGCCTTCCACCACCTCGATCGTGGGCCCCGGGCTCTGGCCGTTGTAGCCCCACAAATGCGCCTTGAAGCCGGGCGTCATCTCGCGCACCACCGGCTCGGCCACCAGGTGGAACTCCTTGACGCCGTTGTTCATGCGCCAGGGGCAGGTCCAGCCGTTGAGCGTGACCACGGGCTTGTAGGGCCGGCCGCTGTTGGGTACCAGTGGCGGCATCGTGTCCGGGCTGTCCTGGATCACCGGCTCCGGCAGCGCGGCCATTGCGGCCTTGCTGACGGCGGCAGCCGATGCGGCCATCGCCGAGGCACCGAGGAAGTGTCGTCGTGAAAAGGAGGTCATGGTCAATGCGCCTCGGCGCTGCCCGCGGTCGTGGGAGGGCTCGCGCCAGTCATCGGTGCGAGTGAAGGCTTGCCGATCAGCGCCATCTCGAGATCGGCATCGGCGAGCCAGAAATCGCGCAGCGCCTCGATCGCCGCGTTGACGCTCGCGATCTGCAACCGTGCGTCGGCAAGCAACTCGAATACCCCGATGAGCATGCCGTTGTAGCGCAGCACGTTCTCGTCGAGGACCTTCTGGCGCAGCGGCACGATCTCGTCGTGGTGGTGGCGCGCGATGTCGAACGCCGTGCGGTAGGCGCCATAGGCCTCGCGCACCTGGGAACGGGCATCGATCGCCACTTGCTCAGCGCGCTTGGCCGCCTGCTGGTAGGCGTGCTCTGCCCGCTTCGCGCGCGCGTCACCCCAGTCGAACAACGGCAGCGCCAGGCCGATCTCCCACCCCGTCTGCGTTGTGCGCTCGTTCGAGCTATTGCGTTCAAGGCCGAGTTCGAGGCCGTCAGTGAAACGCGCCGCTCCCGTGAGGCCGAGGCGTGCCGCGGCTTCCTGCGCTGCCAGTCGCGCGCCGTGCACGTCGAGCCGTTGCGAGATGGCGCTGCGCTCGAGATCGGGCAGGTCCCTCGCGTCCTTGGGCAGATCGGGCAGGCGTTCGGGCAGACGGTAATCCACCTGGGCGCCCCACAGACCCATCAGACGCGCGAGCCTCTCGCGAGCGGCGCGGGCGCCCTGTT
>JAOUIM010000067.1 GCA_029884035.1 Aquincola sp.
AAATCTCGGCCGCATGGGCGCGATGGATGTAGCGCGGGCAGTTCGGGAAGATCTTCTGCGCGCGCACACGCACCACGAGCTGCGCGCCCGGCAGCTGCGCGAGCGACGGATCGTCGTCGGCGATCGACGCCAGGCCGTTGACGCGCAGGCGTCGCGGCGACTCGAAATCGATGAACAGCAGACCGACGGCCGGATTGGCAGTGATGTTCCCGAGGCTGCGGAACATGCCGTTGCCGTCGTAGCTCGGGAACGCGATTTCGCGCTCGCCGGTGACGCGCACGAAACCCGCCACGCCACCCTTGTACGAACAGTCGGGACGGCCCAGCGCATCCGCGGTCGCGAGGAAGAACGTCGTGCGCGCCGCGATGAACGCGCGGTCGTCTTCGCTGAAGGCTGTGCGGCCGAGCCGCTCGTCGAGCCTGTCGGCCAGCCGACGCGTGTCGTAGCGGTCCTGCAGCGCGCTCATGCCGTCGTGGTACGTCGCTGGCTCGTCCATCGCCCGATCCTTCCCGAACGTGGCCTGCCAACGCCGGACCGACCATGAGTCGAAAGTATCCGTCGCGCACCGAGGTGTCAATTGAACCCCGCGATGGCTTGTGGGGATCACTCTCTAGCGAAACAGCCCGTATTGGGTTTCACCCTCTAGACATCCGGGGTCACACTGGTGACACCCGATGGACATTCATCACAACACACGGAGTCGAAGAGGAATCATGAGCGCCCAATACCTCAGCCACGTCACACTGGAAACCCTCGAGAACTATCGCACCGCCGCCGCGCGCAGCGTGGTCGCCTACCGTACGGGCGGCCGTCGCTTGGTCGGTGCCGTCAACGGCGCGCTGCAGCACAGCGTGTATCCGCGCACCGCCAAGGTGGCGCCGCGCGCCACGGAATTCATGAACGACGTGCGTGGCAACGTGACGCAGATCGTCATCAAGGGGCTGGACCAGACCGCCGCGCGTGCCGCGACGGCGATTGACTTCGGCGCCAGGGCTGCCGGCACGCAACTCAACAAGCTGGCACGGTTCGCGGCGAGGGTTGACAACCCGGTCATGGCCGACGGCCTGCAGACCGTGGCCCGCCTGACGATGCCTGGCGCCAAGATGGCGTTGGCCATTTCGGGCAAGGTGGCGGCCGGTGCCATTGCACTGGCCGACGCCGCCGGCGCGCGCCCGGTGCGCCGCGCCGCGCGCAAGGCCGCGAAAGGGCCGCTGACCAAGGCACGCCGCAGCGGCCGCGCCGTCAAGAAGGCCGTCGCGCGCAGGGCGCGCGGCTGACCGCGACACGCCGCGCACAGCGCGGCCGGGGCCGGCAGCGCTATCGCGCTGCGGCCTGCTCGCGTGAGGCTGCAACCCGCAAGGTCACGCGCGTGTTCTTGAGTTCGTAGACGTACGCGGCGCGGCAGGCCCGGCCCTGCCAGGTGCTGCGCAACAGCTTGTCGGCGTCGATGTCGGCAATGCGGCGACGCAGTTCGCGTGCCGTCTGCGCCGCGCCCCATGAGGGCTGCGACGCGCAGACCCTGGGCACTTCGCCGGTCGAAGCCAGCGCGAGGACGAAGCGCGTGCAGCGCCCGCTGGCCGTGCGCAGCGACTCCTCATGCGCCTGCACGGCGCTCGAATTGCCGCCGCGCATCAGACGGATGGCCAGGCTCACGGCCGGCAGCTCGCAAGAGGCTGTCTGGCGACTCAATCGCTCCAGCGTCGCGCCGTTCGCCGGAGTGGTCAAGTGCCCGTTGACCGCCTCCACGCCAGCGCTCGCCAGGCGTTGTTCGAGTTCGGCCACGAGCGCGTCCGCGGCGAGCGCGGCGCACGGCAGCAGGGCCGCCGCCGCGCACAGCACGAGCCGCCTCAGCACTCGCTCGTTCAAGCGCCGAGCGCCGCCAGGTTCAGCGTGTACGAGCGACCCAGCCACAACGCGCGGTCGCGGTGGTCGGCCATTTCGTCGCCGGTGTTGGGATGCACGAACACGTCCAGCGCGCCGCGGTTCAGCGTGAGCCACCCCACCACGTCCGCAAATTGCGCCGGCGCGAATGCGAGCTGGTAGCTCCACATCGGGTGCGGGCCGACCGGCCGCTCGTGAAAGCGCCCCATCTCCATGCGCCCGGCCAGCGCCGTGACGATTACCTCCCGCAAGGCCCAAGCCGCGTCGCGGCGCGGTGCGTCGAAGTAGACATGGGCATGCCAGCTTTCGATGGCAGTGGCGGGGTCCAGCGGGTTCACTGAGAGCGGCATTTCGATCGATCGGGATTGCGATGTTCAGCCCAGGAAACCCCGCTCACGCAGGAGCGCCAGCAGGTCGGCGGAGAACACCTCGAACTGGTCGGGGTCGTACTTGATCTTGCTCGTGTAGTACTGCGCCAGCGACGAGATGCCATGCTCCTGCCACAGGCGCGCCATCTCGGGGCTGGATTCCATGTAGCGTTTGCGGCCTCGCTCCTCGCGCTGGGCAAAGCGAGCCTCGATGTGGGCGGCGGTGGGCCTGCGGTAGCGCTCGTCGTGGATCCACGCCGCCGGTGGCAGGCGGTCGCGCTGTGCCGGCGCCTCCGAGGGCCAGCCGACGACCAGCGTCGTCACCGGCAGGCAGTTCGGCGGCATCTCCAGGTAGTCGGCGATGGCACGCATCGAGAACACCGTCGTCCCCATGTAGCAGATGCCCAGGCCGTGGCTCTGCAGACCGAGCGCGGTGGTCTGCGCCAGGATCATGGCGTCGAAGGCGGCGGTGTGCCAGCTCACGAAATCGGCGAAGCCCGGCCGCGCGTGTCGCAGCGCCAGCCACTCGCGGGTGCGGAACGTGTCGGCGCAGAAGGTCAGCAACAGCGGCGCCTGCAGCACCATGGGCTGGTCGTAGTGCAATTCGCACAGCCGCGCCTTGCGCGCGCGGTCCTGCGTCTTCACCACCGAGACCAAGTTCAAGTTGCCGCTGGACGAAGTGCCGTGCAGCGCGTCTTCCAGCACGCGGTCCGCCAGGCCGTCCGGCAGGGGATCGTCGCGATAGCTGCGGATCGAACGGTGATCGTTCAGGAGCTCGTGGAAAGCCTGGGCTCGGTCCATGGTGATGCGTCAAGCATTGAGGGGAATGTCGATCATCGCAGCCGCTGCACACAGCGTGCTGTGGGCATCCCGCGGCGTTCCGCACAAGACGCCGTTGAGCATGCTCAACGAGTGGAAAGGCGGTGTTCGTAGAGTGAATCTTCGTGTCCGACCCATTGGAATTCAGGAGGAGCGGTTGGACACCTGCAATCTGGCGAGGAGCGATCTGGTGTCGGCACCAACCTCCCCGGGATGTGCGGTCCTCGAACCGTGCCCGATTCGAAATGACTGGAGTCGTCCATGCGTCGCTTCTTGTTTGCATTCGCCGTCCTCGCCATGGGCTGCGCCCCGGCAGCGGCCCGGAACCCGCAAGGCGAGCACCCGTTCAAGCTCGCGGGGTTGGCGGCTGCCGCCGAGGTCACGCGCGACCTCTACGGCATTGCCCACATCCGCGCGGGCAATGAAGATGACCTGTACTTCCTGCAGGGTTACGTCCATGCGCAGGACCGGTTGTTCCAGATGGACGCGGCCCGGCGTCGCGCCAGCGGCACGCTTGCCGAGTTGCTCGGGCCACCGGCACTGACAGGCGACGTCGAGCTGCGCACGATCGGCATCCGGCGCGCCGCCGAGCGCTCGTTGCAAGTGATCGCGCCCAAATCGCGCCGCGCGCTCGAGGCCTACGCGCGGGGCGTGAACGCCTATGTGGCCGGCGCGGCTTCGCTGCCGCCCGAGTACGCGGCGCTGGAACTGAAGCAATTCCAGCCCTGGACCGCGCTCGACAGCATGACGGTGGCCAAGTCGATCACCTTCTCGCTGAGCTTCGGACTGGACGACATCACGAACACCGTCGCGCTGCAGACCTACACGACCGTGTTCGGCCCGACGGCCGGCACCGCGTTGTTCAGCGAGGACCTCTGGCGTGTGCAGCCGTTCTACATGGCCTCGACGGTGCCCGACGCCTCGCAGGCCGGCGCCGCTGCGGCCACGGCCACGGGCCATTGGCGCGCGAACGACGATCCCTCTGGGGCGGCACTGGCGCGAAGGTACGCCGACCGTGTCCGCGACCTGCCGTTCTTCAAGGACCGGATGGAGCGCGACAAGCGGCCCGGATCGAATCAGTGGGCGGTGGCCGGACGCAATACGGTCAACGGCCGGCCCCTGGTGGCCAATGATCCGCACCTGGGGCTGGAACAGCCGTCGACGTTCTATCCGATCCATCTGTCCCACGGCGACCACGACGTAATGGGCAACAGCTTTGCCGGCGCGCCCTTCGTCGTCGTCGGGCAGACCCGGCGAATCGCCTGGGGCGCAACGGTGAGCCCGCTCGACGTGACCGACGTGTTCCAGGAGCAACTGGTTCCCGATGCGAATTCACCTAGTGGACTGAGCTCCATCTACCGCGGGGCGCTCGAGCACGTGATCCCGATCCCCGAGACCTATCGCTACAACACGCCCGGCGACGGCACGCCAGACAACCTCGTGACCGTGCCGCCGGGGGGCGCTGTTCCGGCCGCGACGCTGATCGTTCCGCGCCGCAACAACGGCCCGATCGTGCAGCTCGACATGGCGACGGGCAAGGCCCTCAGCGTGCAGTACACCGGCTTCAGCGGGACGCGCGAAGTCGATGCGCTGTACACGTGGAACCATGCGCGCAACCTGGCCGACTTCCAGCGCGGGGTGCAATGGTTCGATTCGGGAACGCAGAACCTTGCCTACGCCGACGTCGACGGCAACATCGCCTACTTCGCAGCGTCTGAAGTGCCGCTGCGCGAGGACCTGCAAAGCGGCACCGTGACCGGGCTGCCGCCCTGGTTCGTCCGCAACGGCAGCGGCGGCAACGAGTGGCTGCCCGTCGCAAACCCGCAGCCGGGCCAGGCGATCCCGTACGAGATCCTGCCGGCGAGCGAGATGCCGCATCTGGTGAATCCGCTGGCGGGCTGGTTCGTCAATGCCAACAACGACCCTGCGGGGACCTCGCTCGACAACAACCCGCTCAACCAGTTGCGCCCGGGCGGCGGCCTGTACTACCTGAACGCCGGTTTCGACGCAGGCCTGCGGGCCGGGCGGATCACCGAGTTGCTGAAGTCCAAGCTGATGGCGGGCCCGGTGTCGTTCGCCGACATGCAGGCGATCCAGGCCGACGTGGTGCTTCCCGATGCGCAGTCTTTCGTGCCCCACATCGTGACGGCCTACGCACGCGCCTCGGCGCCGTCGGCGGAGCCGTTGCTCGTGAACGCTGCGGGCGCGGCCGGCGTGGCGGAGGCGGTGGCGCGCCTCACGGCCTGGTCGCGCAAAGCGCCGACGGGCATCCCGCAGGGCTACGACGCGAGCGACGTGAACGGCATGCTGGGTGAGCCCACGGCGCAGGAAGTGGCCGACAGCGTGGCAGCGACGATCTACAGCGTGTGGCGGGGGCGCTTCATCGCCAACACCATCGACGCCCGCATGGTCGGCTTGCCCAAGCCCGACGCCGACCGCACGCTCACCGCACTACGGAACCTGATGGAACGGCCGCAGCCCGGTGTGGGCGCTTCGGGGTTGAATTTCTTCGCCGTGGCCGGCGTCACGAACGCCGAGGATTGCCGCGACATCCTGCTGCTGCGAAGCATCGCCGAGGGTCTCGCGCAACTTGCCGGACCGGCTTTCGCGCCGGCGTTCGCAGCGTCGACGAGCCAGAACGACTATCGCTGGGGCCGGTTGCACCGCATCGTGTTCGCGCACCCGCTCGGCGGCGCCTTCAACGTGCCGACGACGAATCCCCTCGGTGATGCGCTGCCCGGCTTGCCCACCGATGGCGGCTACGGCACGGTGGACCCGGCGAAGTTCGACCTGCGCGCCGACGCCGCCAACGACTTCATGTTCAACCGCGGTCCGGTCAATCGCTTCGTTGCCGAAGCCAGCATGCCCGGCGTGCGCGCCGAATCGGCGTGGCCGGGCGGCACCAGTGGCATCCCGGGCACGCCGTTCTACACGAACCTCCTGCCGGCCTACCTGACCAACGACACGGTGCCGCTGCTGTTCAGGCAAGGCGACCTGCAGGATGCCGTGGCATCCGTCACCCGCTTCGTGCCCGCGCACTGAGCGCTGCATTGCGCATGGCGTTCTTCGCGCACCGAAACCGCAAATGCCGCAGGAGCGCCGCGCGCGCGATCTGTCGCATCGCCGTTGCGGTCCTCCATGCGGCCGCTCTGGGCATCGTTGCCGGTTGCGCCGCCAATGCCACGCAAAGGGTTCCGGACGGGCCGCCACCTGCCAGTTCGCGCGTGCATGTCGTGCCGTTCGAATCGCCGCCGCTCGTCGTGCCGGCCAGCGGCGGCGGGTTGTTCATCATCTCGGCGGGCCAGCCGGCGTTCGGCGTCTTCAACCTGTTGCAGCTCGCGGCCGGCATGCCGGATGCCGTCGAGCGCAGCGCTCGAGCGACCCGCGCGCTGGACGCCGAGCTGCGAGGAGCCTCGGGCTGGGAGCCGACGCGGGTCATCGCCGAGCACGTGCGCGCGCGGCTCGAGCCCGGCGGTGCAACGGTCACGATCGATGCGGCACTCAGGCCGGTGCCGGGCGTGGGCACGGCCGAGGTGGACATGTTGTCGAACCGGTGGATCCGGGCCGTGCGCGCCTGGCGCGAGGACAACACGCCAGTGGCGGATTACGCGCGCCTGGCCGCCGACGGCGTGCCGACACAGGTGGTCGAGGTGGCGATCCGGCACTACGAGTTGACCACGGGCCAGTTGTTCCTGGGCATCGACATGCGGGTCGTCGATGCACGGACGGGCCGCGTCGTCGGCCGGGCGTTCGATTACTCGTCGTCCAGCCTGGAACCCGTCAAGGACACCTTCGCAGAGGGTGGCCAGCGGTACAAGGGGCTGTTCGCTGCGCAGGCGGGTCAACTCTCAGACCGGTGCCTCGCCGAAATGGGGTTGGTCCGCTAGAGGCCCGGCCTCGGGGCCACCGCTCGTGCACTGCGGCAGCGATTCAGTCGCGGACGATTTTCAGACTTGGCTCCGCAGCGCATGCAGCCGGTTGTGCGAGGCGCTTCGCAACAGCCGCACGCGGCGCCCTCCGGCCGCTTTGCCAAACATCATTGCGCCGACTTCGCCATCCAGGCCTTCACGCCCGGATGCTCACCGACGGCACGGTACAGGCGCAGGAGCTTCGGGCAGTGATCGAGCACCGTGGTGGGCACGTGATCCAGCGTGCCCGAGGTCAGCCAGCGGACGACCATGTACACCTTGATGTCGGCAACCTGGAGCGACTGCCCGCCGACGAAAGGGCCGTCGCCCAGTTGGCGCTCGACCTGGCTGCCCCACGTCGCGAGTTCGTTCGCAGAAAGCGCCTCGCGCGCTGCACGCTTCTGTTCGGGGTCGGAAATGCGCAGCGTCGGCGTGATCGTGTGGCGCAGTTCCTCGACGGCGCACATCACCGCCTCGTGCCGTGCGGCCTCGAAGGCGTCGACCGGATGAAGGCCGTGCTGGCGGCCGATGAACACGAGGATGGCGTTGGAATGCGCCAGAGGCGGCTTGCCCGGCATCTGCAGCACGGGCATCGCGCCGAACGGCATGCGCGGCTTCAGCGCCGGCCAGTCGGCGTTCTTGACGCGCTCGTCGTCGAAGTCGATGCCGGCCAGGTGCAGCGCAATGCGGCATTCCTCGCCGCGGCTGCCGGCGAAGTCGAAATAGGTCAGGCGGGGCTTGCTCATCGGGATCCTCGGGTCGATTGCGAGTGTGACCGCGCAGCGTACACGAAGGGGTCGGAAACGGCTGCGCGGCCCCGCCGTGCTCGACAACTTGATCGATGTCGCCACACCACGATACAGAATCCGCCTCCGATGCCCGCGCGCAAGGCCGGTGGAGCCGATGCACTTTTTGTGGCCTCACAACCTGTGGTGGATGCTGTTGCTGCCCTTGCTGCCGGCGCTCTACCTGTGGCTGCTGCGGCGGCGCGGCAAGGCGGCGCGCGCGTACGCCAGCCTGCGCGTCGTGCGCGAGGTCGTGGGCCGCTCCTGGCAGCGGCATGTGCCGCCGGCGCTGTTCTTCGTGTCGCTGGTGCTGCTGCTGCTGGCCCTGGCGCGGCCGAGTGCGGCGGTGCCGCTGCCCTGGGCCAGGTCGACGATCCTGCTCGCGATGGACATCTCGCGCAGCATGCGCGTGGCCGACGTGCAGCCCTCGCGCATGGTGGCCGCGCAGGAGGCGGCCAAGGCCTTCCTGGCCGAGGTGCCCAGGCACATCGAAGTGGGGCTGGTCACCTTTGCGGGCAGCGCGCAGGTGGCGCAGCGGGCCACGACCGACCGCCCCGCGCTCGTGGGCGCGATCGACGCGATCCAGATGCAGTACGGCACGGCCATCGGCAACGCCATCGTGGTGTGCCTGGCCGAGCTGTTCCCCGACCACGGTATCGACCTGGGCGAGATGACCTTCGGTGCGCCGCGCCGCGGGACGGCGGCGCGCAGCCTGGACGAGAAGAAGGTCGACAAGCCCGCGCCGAAGGAGATCACGCCGGTGCCGCCCGGCTCCTACGAGTCGGCCGCGATCATCCTGCTCTCCGACGGCCGTCGCACCACAGGGGTGGACACGCTGGAAGCCGCCAAGATGGCGGCCGACCGCGGCGTGCGAATCACCGTGGTGGGCCTGGGCACGCCCGACGGCCATGCCGCGATGGGCGAAGAGATGGCGATCTACCTTCAACTGGACGAACCCACGCTGCGCCACGTGGCGCAGATGACCCGCGGCGAGTACCACCATGCCGGCACCGCCGAGGCGTTGCGCAGCGTCTACCAGAAGCTCGGCTCGCGCCTGCAGGTGAGCAAGCGCGAAACCGAACTGACGGCCCTGCTGGCCGGAGCGGCGGCGGTGCTGCTGCTGGCCGGGGCGGGGCTGTCGGTGTTGTGGTTCGGGCGGGTGACCTAGCTCGCGGCGTCGACCACCTCAGCCGCCGTGCGGAAGGCGTCCACCGCGGCCGGAAAGCCGCAGTACACGCTGGCGTGCAGGAAGATCTCCTGCAGCTCCTCCTTGGTCACGCCGTTGTTCAGCGCGCCTCGCACGTGGATCTTGAGCTCGTGCATGCGGCCCAGCGCCACCAGCATCGACACCGTGACGATGCTGCGCGTGCGCAGGTCGATGCCCGGGCGCTGCCAGGTGTTGCCCCAGGCGTGGCGCGTCACCAGTTCCTGCAGCGGGGCGGTGAACGGCGTGGCCTTGGCCAGCGCGCCATCGACGTAGGTGTGGCCCAGCACGGCCCGGCGCGTGGCCAGGCCCTTCTCATCGAGATTCATGGTGGTTGCTCCTTGTACGAGGCGACGCAGCATAGGCCTGGAGCGCGTTTGAAGCTCAATCACCGGGCGGCGAGTGCCGCCGTCTTCTTTGGCGGCTTGGGGAACGCCAAGCGCCGAAGCCCGAAAGCTTGCTGTGGTCACATCGCGATCGTTCCAAGCCGTCGAGTCGGATGCGCGAGAGCGACCCTCTCCGGACCTAAGCCGCCCAACACAGCCCGCTCCAAAAGCAATCACTCGCTCAATGCATCTCGCGACGGTGTTCCACTGCACGCGCACACTGGCCACCCCTGCGCCGGCGATCCCGCAGGGGTGCATGCGCCCCGCACCGCGGCTTGAGCCGAGCCTGCACTTGCAGCGGGTTCAGCGTCACATGAGATCGAACTGCCCTCGGTCGGATCGAGACCGCGACCGGGTACCAAGGCAAGACCGGCACGCCGCTCTCGCACCCAAGCAACGCGATGCCGCTGAAGTCGTCGGCCGGACTGGACGACAGCCTGCCGTGCAATGTGGCGCTGTTCGGATTGGTCTACGAGGCCAAGCAGCAACAGGTGGCCGCCCGGAGGCGCCTTTGCGACCTTCTCGGAGCCGATCGTCGCGCGCGCCTCGGGGTTGTTGTTGACTGCGCGTGCTGCTTCAAGCGTTGCAGCAACTGCTGCGCGACAGCGCGCGCCGGCCCGCATCGGCGCCGCGCTTGTCGTCGCGATGATTCTTGATCCGCCTCGCCAGGGTCGAGGCCGAATCCCAGGACTTGGTACGCATCCACCGGCGCACTGCGGAGCGCCGCCGCCCCCGGGGACTCCGTTCAGGAACGCGCGGCGCTGTTCGCCTGCGTCGCCGAGAAGGACTCGGCGCCCGTCTGCGAAGTCGCGGCTGCGGCGAGCGGAGCGCTGGATTGCGGATCGGTGGCAACGACCCAGGCCATGGACAGCGCGAGCGCGAGGGCGATCGCACCAAGGCAGGCGGCGAAGCCGATGTCGTCGAAGCTCGTGGGCCGGGAGTTGGCGCTGCGGCGGATGGTTTGCATGGTGTTCTCCTGTGGGTTGGCGGGGACTGTGGCGACAGTTTCTTGCGCTCGCCCGCGACCGTCCATCAGCGACGCTGAATCTCTGCTGATGAATGTTGAAATGTCATGAAGACGCGGCCGCTGCCCGCCGCCGGCAGCTGGCATAGACTGGCAAGAAGCCCAGCCCGACACCGGCGCGCATGGCCGCAACCGCACCCTCCCCCGACTACCGCTTCGGCCGCTTCGAGTTGCGGCCGGCGGCGCAGCAACTGCTCGTGGGCGGCGAGCCCGTGGCGCTGAGCCCGCGCGCCTTCGAACTGCTGGTCGTGCTCGTCGAGCGCGCGGGGCAGCTCGTGCCCAAGGGTGAGTTGCTCGATCGGGTCTGGCCGGGCGTCGTGGTCGAGGAGAACAACCTCCAGGTTCAGGTGTCGGCGCTGCGCAAGATCCTCGGCGCCGAGGCGATTGCCACCGTTTCCGGCAGGGGCTACCGGTTCACGCTGAGGCCCGATGCCATGGCCGCGCAGGCCACGGGTGTCGCGACCGTCGCAGCGCCACCCACGCAGCCCGAGGTTCCTTCGATCGTCGTGCTGCCGTTCGTCAACATCAGCGACGACGCGGCCAACGAGTACTTCGCCGACGGCCTGTCCGAGGAGCTGCTCAACGTCCTGTCGAAGATCCGTGGGCTGCGAGTTGCGTCCCGGACCTCCGCGTTCAGCTTCAAGGGAACGAAGGCGGACATCCCGGCGGTGGCGCGCAAGCTCAACGTTGCCAGCGTGCTCGAAGGCAGCGTGCGCAAGGCCGGGACGCGCGTGCGCGTCGCAGTGCAGTTGGTCAATGCCGCGACCGACTCGCAGCAATGGTCGCAGACCTACGATCGCGAACTGCAGGACATCTTCGCGGTGCAGGACGACATCGCGCATGCCGTCGTCAGGGAGATGCGCCCGGCCCTCCTCGGCGACCGCGCGCGCGCGACCGACGCCGCCGAACTGACGGCCGAGGTGCAGGCGGCGGTGCAGGGCCGCAGCCGCAACGCCGAGGCCTACCAGCTCTACCTCGAGGGCACCTTCTTCCTCAACCGCTACAACAATCAGGACACGACGAAGGCGATCGGGTGTTTCCGTCGCGCGCTCGAGTTGGATCCCGACTACGCGGCCGCGTGGGCGTCGCTGTCGTTCGGCTACCTGCGCCAGGAGGTCAATGCCTGGGCGCCGATCTCCGCGGGCGCGGCGCGCGCGCGCGAGGCGGCGCAGCGTGCCCTGGCCCTGGGGCCCGATGTGGCGGCGAGCCACTGGGCGCTGGGCGCGATCCTCCTCTGGCACGACTGGGACTGGCGCGGCGCAGAGGCGGCGCTGCGCCGCGCGTTGCGATTGGCGCCCGACGACGCGCAGTTGCTGATCCTCGCCGCCACGCTGATGCAGAACCTCGGCCAATGGGAGGAGGCGCGCGCGCTGGTCGGCAGAGCGCTTGCGCTCGACCCCTTGAACGTCGAGGCCTATGCGAACGCCGGGCTGCAGCATCTCTACACGCAACGCCTGGCGGAGGCCGAGCGCACGTTCGGCAAGGCCCTCGAGCTCAGCCCGCACGAGCGGGCGCGGCTGCACTACCTGCTCGGCCGCGTCTACCTGGCGCAAGGGCGGCTCGACGAGGCCTGGCGGGAGGTCGAGCAGGAGTCGCACGACACGTTTCGCCTGCTCGGAACCGTGCTCGTGCAACATGCGCGAGGGCATCGGACGGAGTCGGAGTCGACGCTTCGCGAGCTCACCCGGAAGTATGCG
>JAOUIM010000453.1 GCA_029884035.1 Aquincola sp.
AAACGCCGTGCTGGAATGCGAGCTTAGACAGCCAGACGAAGTTCGCGGGCGTGCACACCACGACACTCGGCTCGGCATTGCCGATGAAGTAGTCGATCTCCTGCGACTGGTAAGCGATGTTCAGCGGCAGATACACGTAGCCCGCGCGCAGCACCGCCAGGTACAGCAACAGGCACTCGACGCTCTTGTCGACGTGAGCCGCGATGCGCGCCCCCGCGGGCAGCTCGAGCGAGGCCAGCAGGTTGGCGATGCGAGCGCTCGCGCGGTCCAGATCGCGCCAAGTGTGGAAGAGCGCAGGTGTGTCGGGGTCGCAGGTTTCGATCGCCGTCGCGTCGAGGTCCGCCGGGAATCCCGCGCGCAGCGCGGCATACAGGTTCTGGTTCATCTTGTTTGCAGGATCGAACGGTCTCGGGGCAGTCCCGGTTTCACAGCAGTGCCGAGATCGCGCGGCTGGCCACGACCTTGCCGTGCGCGAAGCGATCATGATGCCGCTCGACGCGAGCCAGGTCATACAGGTAATTCACCATCAGGCCGGCCGACTGCTTCAGGCCCTTGGCCGAAACATTGGCCTGTGCGTTCAGACGCTCGAGACGCGCGCCGTTGTCCAGATGGAAGCGGGCCACCGGGTCGCCGTGCGGCTGGGGTGACACGCACACCAGGTAGTGCGCGGCCAGGCGCCACAGGGCGTGGTGGACGGATCCGGCCAGCGCCACCAGGCGCGACGCGTGGGTCAGTGCGGCGAAGTCTGCGCCACACGCGGCCTTCAGCGTCTCGTGGGCGCGTACAACCTTGGCCGGCAACGTGGCGGGCTCGACATGGTGCAGCCAGGCCATGAGTCCCGGTATCGGCGACAGGGTGCAGAAGGTCTGCACCTGCGGCAACTCCTGCTTCAACTGCTCGGCCACGCGCTTGATCAGGAAGTTGCCGAGCGAGACGCCGCGCAGTCCCGGCTGGCAGTTGCTGATCGAATAGAACACCGCGACCTTGAAGCGTTCGGGTGCAAGCGGTGCCGCCCGCTTGTCGATCAACGGCGCGATGGCATCGGCCATGTCGGGCAGCAGGGCCACCTCGACGAAGATCAGCGGCTCGTCGGGCAACTGCGGGTGAAAGAAGGCGAAACAGCGCCGGTCGGGTTGCAGTCGACGGCGCAAGTCGTCCCAGCCGTCGATCTCGTGCACCGCCTCGTGGCGAATGATCTGCTCGAGCAGTTGCGCCGGCGAGCGCCAATCGACGCGCCGCATTTCCAGGAAACCGGGGTTGAACCAGCTCGACAGCAGGTGCAGCAGGTCGTGCTCGACGACCTGAAGCCCGGCGCGCCGAGGCAGGCGCTCGAGCAGCGAGCGGCGCAATCGAACGATGGCCGCGGTACCGCCTGGAGCCCGGTTCAGGCGGCGAAACAGCTCCTGCCGCGGCGGCTCGGCCAATTGGGTCAATCGGATCAGGTGCTCGGGGTCGGGGGCAGCGGCATAGGCCTGCGCGCTGGCGAGCACTGCCTTCGGATCGGGGCTGAAGTCGCTCGCCAGCCGCTCGAAGAAGCGCAGCCGCTCGTCCTCGCGCAACGCCTGGATGCGGTGCAGGATGGCTTGCGCGATCAGCGGGCTGTTGGCGTCGCCGCGCTCCGACATCAGCCGGCGGCAGTCGGCCAGCAGGGGGCGCAGGGCGGTGTCGCTGGGCATGGCCAGGGACCTTGGCATGTGCGCGCGCGGCCAGGCATCGGTGCCAACCCTGCTCCCCGGAGGCTCGTCCAGGCATAGAGTCGGCCTGACCCGCCAGCCCCTGCCCATGCCCGCGTACCTGTCGATCGATTCGGTCAGTGTGTCGTACGGCGCGGCCGCGCCGCCGGTGCTCGACCGCGTGAGCCTCGAAGTCCAACGAGGCGAGATGGTGGCCCTGCTCGGCCCCTCGGGCTGCGGCAAGACCACGCTGCTGCGCTCGATCGCCGGCTTCGTGGCCCCGCAGTCGGGTCGCATCGTGGTCGACGGGCGCGACATCACGGCACTGCCACCCGAGGCGCGGCAGACGGCGATGATGTTCCAGTCCTACGCGCTGTGGCCGCACATGGACGTGGCCGCCAACATCGGCTATGGCCTGCGCATGCGCGGCGTGGCCAAGGCGAAGATCGCGGAGCGCATCGAACAGATCCTCAAGCTGTTGCAGCTCGACGGTTTCGGCGCCCGCAGCGTGGCATCGCTGTCGGGCGGGCAGCGCCAGCGCGTCGCGATGGGCCGCGCGCTGGCGGTCGATCCGCTGCTGCTGCTGCTCGACGAGCCGATGAGCAACCTCGACTACAAGGTGCGGCTGGACCTGCGCCACGAGCTGCGTGACCTGCAACGCCGCGTGGGCATCACCGCGATCTACGTCACCCACGACCGCGAGGAAGCGCTGACGCTGGCCGACCGCATCGCGGTGATCGACGGCGGGCGCGTGCTGCAGTTCGGCACGCCGGAAGACGTGTTCCACAAGCCGGCAAGTCCCTTCGTCGCCGGCTTCATGGGCGCCGACAACGCGGTCGAGCTGGTCGACGACGGCGGCGCGCTGCGCCTCGCCGATGCAGGTGCACCGCTGGCGAACCGGCGCCGCGCGCACTTCCGCGGCGACCGCGCGCGCCTCGGTGCCGCGGCCGACCCCGCCGCATTGAGCCTGCACGGCACCGTCGAGCAGGCGTCGTACCTCGGCCATGGCTACCGCTACCGCGTTCGCGTGGGCCAGGGCCAGGTCTGGGTCGACGATCCGGCGCAAGTCCCCGAAGGCAGTCGCACCCATGTCATCGTGCCGCGCGATGCTCTGCTGCTGTTTCCCGCGGCGACCCCCTGAACCAAGGAGACCCTGATGAAACTCGCTCCCCTCGTGCTGGCAGCCGCCTGGCTGCTCGCACCCAGCGCGCAGTCCCAGACCACGCTGAACGTGGTGACCGCCGGCGACCAGAACATGGTCGACTACGTCAACACCTTCCTCGGCCCGCGCTTCGAGAAGCTCAACCCGGGCGTGTCGGTCAAGGCGGTGGGCACCGGCCC
>JAOUIM010000454.1 GCA_029884035.1 Aquincola sp.
CCGACCTGGCGAGACGCTGAAGCTGCTCAACGGCAACACCGTCGAGCTCGACGGACAGGTTGGCGTGATTGCCGATGCGAAAGGCGTCGAATCGCTGGCCGGCATCATGGGCGGCGACCATACCGCAGTCGGCGACACGACGCGCAACGTCTATGTGGAGGCAGCCTTCTGGTGGCCCGAGGCGGTGCAGGGCCGGTCACGCCGTTATGGGTTCGCCACCGATGCCGGGCATCGCTTCGAGCGTGGCGTCGATCCGGTCGGCACGATCGAGCACATCGAGCGCATCACGCGCCTGATCCTCGACATCTGCGGCGGCGAGGCGGGCCCGATGGACGATCAGCAGCTGGCGATGCCGTCGCGTGCGCCGGTGACGCTGCGCACGTCGCGCGCGGCCAAGGTGATTGGCATGCCGATCACGCAGGCCCAGTGCGCCAGCGTGATGCAGCGCCTGGGTCTGCCGTTCACCCAGACCGAAGGCACGATTACTGTCGAGCCGCCCTCATGGCGCTTCGATCTCGCGCTCGAGGAAGACCTGATCGAGGAAGTGATCCGCGTGATCGGCTACGACCGGTTGCCTGCCACGCCTCCGCTGGCGCCCATGACGGCGCGCTCAGACCGCGAGACGCGCCGCAGCGCGCACGATCTGCGTCGCATGCTGGCTGCGCTCGACTATCAGGAGACGATCAGTTTCAGCTTCGTCGAGGAACGATGGGAGCGCGAACTGGCCGGCAACACCGACCCGATCCGCATCCTCAATCCGATCTCGGCGCCGCTCGCGGTGATGCGATCGAGTTTGCTCGGCAGCCTGGTGTCGGTGCTGCGACACAACCTCGCGCGCCGGGCGTCACGGGTCCGGGTGTTCGAGATCGGGCGGGTGTACCGCCGCGACTCCGCGGCCGTCGATGCAGACGTTTCGGTGGCGGGGATCGATCAGCCCTTACGCATCGCAGGCCTTGCCTACGGTGCGGCGGAAGGCCTGCAGTGGGGCCATCCCGAGCGCGCCGTCGACCTGTTCGACGTCAAGGGCGACGTCGAGGCGCTGCTGGCACCGCGCCGCGCGATCTTCGCTCCTGCCGCGCATCCTGCACTCCATCCCGGACGCAGTGCGCGCGTCGAGGCAGATGGGCGGGTGATCGGTTGGCTCGGCGAATTGCACCCACGTTGGCGCCAAGCCTACGAGTTGCCGCATGCTCCGATGCTTTTCGAGGTAGACCTCTCCAGCCTGCTCGAACGCGATCTGCCGGTTGCGGTGCCACTGCCCAGACAGCAATCCGTGCAGCGAGACCTTGCGCTCGTCGTGCGCGAGGACATCAGCCACGACGCGCTGGTGGCCGCCGCGATGGACGACACGTCTGGGCTATTGCGCAGCGTGCGACTGTTCGATGTCTACAGACCCAAGACAGCAGGGGCTGGTATCGCCGTCAACGAACGCAGCCTCGCACTGCGTCTGGAGCTTCTGGACGAACATACGACGCTCACCGATGAGCGCATCGAGGCCGCGCTGGCCGCCACGCTGCGTCGCCTGGCCGAGCGGGTGCAGGCCCGCGTGCGGGCTTGACTGGATCGGTACGGGAGGAGGATCCTGGCATGAGCACTGCACCCACGAACGAACGCAAGGGCAACGCCCGCACCGACAAGGTAATGCTGCCGTCGATCGAGACGCCGACGCTGACGAAGGCCGAATTGGCGGATCTGCTGTTCGAGCACCTGGGCCTGAACAAGCGCGAATCCAAAGACATGGTCGAGGCCTTCTTCGACATCCTGCACGGCGCACTGGTCGACGGCCAGGATGTCAAGCTTTCTGGCTTTGGCAACTTCACCATCCGCCGCAAGGCGCCGCGGCCTGGACGCAATCCCAGGACGGGCGAAGCGATCCCGATCAAGGCACGCAACGTGGTCACATTTCACGCGAGCCATAAATTGAAAGGACTCGTGCAAGGCGACATCGCCGCCGAACCGGACTTCGAGTAGATTCTGAGCTTTCCCGCTGAAACCTGTTGATTTCAATGGAGAAAGCGCTGCCGGCGATTCCCGCCAAGCGGTACTTCACGATCGGTGAAGTCGCCGAGTTGTGCCGCGTCAAGCCGTATGTGCTGCGCTATTGGGAACAGGAGTTCACCCAGCTCAAGCCGATGAAGCGGCGCGGCAACCGGCGCTACTACCAGCACCATGAGGTCCTGCTGATCCGGCGCATCCGCGATCTGCTGTACGAGCAGGGTTTCACCATCAGTGGTGCCCGCAACCGGCTGGCGGATGGCGCGGCCGATCCGCGCGACGGCGAGGAGGTGTGGCCGGCGCAAGGCGCGGCACAGGTCGCAATGCCGTCAGCTGACAAGCTGCCGGTGGCGGAGGCCTCCGAACTGACGCCGCTCGAACTGCGATCGGCCCTGTTGTCTCTGCGCGACCTGCTCGAGCCCTGAGCCCAGGGACCGAGCCGCTATACTTGACCGCTTCGTCGGGGTGTAGCGCAGCCTGGTAGCGCACTTGCATGGGGTGCAAGGGGTCGCGAGTTCGAATCCCGCCACCCCGACCAATGAAATCAACGGGTTAGCTCTCACAAGGAGCTAGCCCGTTTTCTCTTCCGGGCTGCTGGCAACAGAATTGGCAACAGAATTCTGTCCGACTCCAAGCACACCGACGCCGGTGAGTGAAGCGGCTGGCTATCCAGCGATGTGTCGTGGCGATGGCGCGACGGAATCCAGCTGAGTCGCGCGGTGGCTGGATAAAAAAGGGGCCGTTCGTGATCTCACTTTGCCGGCCCTCTGCTGACCTCCGAGGCGGCCAGCCTGCCGGCAGCATCAGACTGGGTACTGCCACTGAGGTTCGGCCGCTGGGTGACGGCCAAGACCGCAACCGGACTTTGGTGGGGCTGCGGGTCGGATAACCGATGCACCTTCTTGACCCATCACTCGAGCATGGCCACCTGCGAGTCGATCCGCGAACGACTCCTTCGGCCGGAGACGACCGGTCGAACCCGACCCAAAACGGCCCGTCGCCGAAGCAA
>JAOUIM010000304.1 GCA_029884035.1 Aquincola sp.
GAACTGCGCCACCTGCCACGGCGCACGCGGCGACGGCGCGGGGCCGCGGGCCTACTTCATCAATCCGAAGCCGCGCAACTTCGTCGAGCCGGCGTCGCGCGCACGCTTCAACCGCATGGCGCTGTATGCCGCGATCAGCGAGGGCCGCGTGGGCAGCGAGATGCCCGCTTGGAAGCAGGTCGCGACGCCGCAGCAGATCGCCGACGTCTCCGAGTACGTGTTCGCGTCGTTCATCCGCGCCGGTGTGTCCGGAACGGTCGGGGCGGCGCCCGCGCGCTGAAGGGCTGCCGGCCATGTGGCGCGACGCGGCGGTCGGTACGGCGCTGGCCGCGCTCGTCTTCCTCGTCGGCTGGGACCTGGCGGCGCCGGGTGCAGCGACGGCGACGGCCACCCACCCGTCCGAGGACGCGCACGAACTCGGCCGTCGCATCTACAACTTCCGATGCTACTTCTGCCACGGCTACTCGGGCGATGCGAAGACGCTGGCCGCGAGCTACCTGCAGCCGCCGCCGCGCGACTTCACCCGGTCGTCGACGCTGACGCGCGGCCAGATTGCCGCGGCATTGCGCGAGGGCCGCCCCGGCACCGCGATGGCCTCGTTCGCCAACGTGCTGGCAGCGGGCGAGATGGAGGCGGTGGCCGCCTTCGTCGAACGCGAGTTCGTGCAGCAGCAGGCCCTCAACACCCGCTACCACACCGAGGCCAATGGCTGGCCGGCGCACGAGCGCCATGCCGCAGCGTTTCCGTTCGCACGCGGCGAGATCGCGCTCGACGCGCCCGATGAGATGCTCGATGCCGGCCAGCGAGCGGGGCGTCGGCTGTTCCTGGCCACCTGCGTCTCATGCCACGACCGAGGCCGTGTCAACGACGCGGGGCCGGCCTGGAGCGCGCGGCCGATCTCCTATCCGCGCATGGGGTTCGCGCCCGGGCAGCCGAACACGCCGCCCGTGGACGCGGTGTCCAGCGCCAGCGTCTATGCCAAGCACGAAGTGCCACCGACGATCGACGGCCTGACTGCGCGCGAGCGGCGTGGCGAGGCGCTGTTCCAGGCCAACTGTGCCTTCTGCCATGGCGCCGACGGCACCGGCAAGAACTGGATCGGCCAGTTCATGGAACCCAAGGCGCGCGACCTCACCGCCTACACCGTCGCGCAGATGACGGCGGCGCGCCTGAAGCGCGTGATCCGCGAGGGCCTGCCCGGCACCTCGATGCCGGCCTGGCAGCACGTGCTCGCGCCGCGCGAGATCGATGCGATCGTCGCCTACGTGTCGCGCGCGATGCTGCGCACGGAGCCCGCAACGGTGTCGTTGCAATGACGCCGGCCGTGAGCTCGATCGCCGCCCCCGAAGCCTCGCCACGGCCGCGCTGGTCGCGGCGCATGAGCCCGCAGTGCTGCTACGTCGCCGCCGGCCGCTGCATGCCGTGGCTCTGGGCTGCGGCAGCCCTCGCGGCGACAGCGGGTCTCGCGATCGGCCTCGCGATCGCGCCGGACGATGCCACCCAGGGCGACGGTTACCGCATCGTCTTCTTCCATGCGCCCGCGGCGATGGTCTCGATGCTGCTGTACGCGATGCTCGCCGCCTGCGCCCTCGGTGCGCTCGTGCGGTCGACGCGGATGCCCGCGCTGCTGGTGCGTGCGGTCGCGCCCACGGGGGCACTGATGGCCTTCCTCGCGCTGTGGACCGGCGCGCTGTGGGCCCGCGCGACCCGCGGCGTATGGTGGGCCTGGGACGCGGGGTTCGTCGCGGGCGCCCTGTCGTTCGCGCTCTGCCTGGGGGTCCTGGCGCTGCATGCCACGCTCGATGAGCCGCGGCGCCGCGACCGCGCGGCCGCGCTGCTTGCGGTGATGGGGGGCGTTGGGGTCGCCACGACGGTCAACCTGCCCTGGGGCGCGAGCCTGCATGGCGGCGCGACGTTCGATGCGCCGCTGTCCTTGACGGGCTCGCACGCATGGGGCCTCGCATCGATGGGCGTGGCATTCGCCGCCTGGTCGATCGCGGCCGTGCTGCACCGCCTGCGGTCGATCGTGCTCGAGCGCGAGAACGGCGCCGAATGGGTGCGGCACCTGCCGGAGCTTGCCCGATGAGCGACGGGGACTTCGCGGCCTTCCTCGAGATGGGTGGGTACGCGCTGTACGTGTGGGGCGCGCTCGGCATGTGCGGCGTGGCCGCATTCTGGGAAGCCGTGATGCTCGCGCACCGCCGCCGACGCGTGCTCGATGACCTGCGCGCCGACCTCTGGCCAGCACCTGCGCCCGAGCGGGGCCACGGCGCGTCCGACATACCCAGCTGAGCGCCGCGTCGAGCCCGTCGGGGCCGCCGTGCAAAGTGGAAACCACGATGCTGCACCCGGTGGTGCGGCCTACGATGGGGTGATGACAAGCCGCCGCACCGGCCCGTCGCCGACGTCGATGTTCGACGACCCGCGCCAGCTCGCGCCGCGCCGGGTGCAGCGCCTGCCGCGGCCCGACGGCGGCTTCGTGCTGCGCTCGCCGGAGCCCTTGCAGGCGCACGCTCGCTGCGTCGGCGAATGGCTCGAGCAATGGGCGCGCGAAACGCCGCAGGCCGCGGCGTTCGCCGAGCCCGCGGCGGCGGGCGGCTGGACCACGTTGACGTGGTCCGCACTGCGCCGGCGCGTGGGCGCGGTGGCGCAAGCGATGCTCGACCTCGCGCTGCCGGCCGGCCGGCCGGCGGTCGTGCTGTCGGACAACGCGCTCGACCACCTCGTGCTGCTGCTCGCCGGCATGCACATCGGCCGGCCGGTGTGCACCGTCTCCAGCGGCTACTGCCGGCTCGCGGCGGGCGATTTCACGCGCATCCACGGCATCCTGCGCCAGCTCGATCCGGCACTCGTCTATGCGTACGACGCCGCGACCTACGCGAGCGCACTGCGCGACGCCCCGGGCACACCCGTGGTGGTGTTCAGCCAGGGTGCCGACACGCATCCGGGCGCGCTCGCGTTCGCGCAGTTGGCGTCGGCCGTCGAAACCCCCGCCGTGATGCGCGCGTTCGACGCCGTCACCCCCGACACCCATGCCAAGTACCTGCTGACCAGCGGCTCGACCGGGCATCCCAAGGTCGTGATCAACACGCAGCGCATGCTCACCGCAAACCAGCAGCAGCTCGGGCAGGCGTTTCGCTTTCTCGCGCTCGAGCGCCCGGTGCTGCTCGACTGGCTGCCGTGGAGCCACACCTTCGGCGGCAACCACAACATGAACATCGTGCTGCGCCATGGCGGCACGATGTACATCGACGACGGCCGTCCGATGCCGGGACTCGTGGACCGCACGGTCGCGCACCTGCGCGAGGTGCAGCCCACCGTCTACTTCAACGTACCCAAGGGCTACGAGATGCTGCTGCCTGCGCTCGAGGCCGACGACACGCTCGCGTGGGGTTTCTTCGAGAAGCTGCGCATGGTGTTCTACGCCGGTTCGGGCATGCCGCTGGCGACCTGGCAGCGACTCGAGGCGGTCGCCGCCCGCGTGCGCGACGAGCCGGTGTGGTTCACCACGAGCTGGGGCAGCACGGAGACCGCACCGGCGGTGACCTCGGTGCACTGGAAGATCGAGCGCCCCGGCGTTATCGGTCTGCCGCTGCCCGGCGTCGAGCTGAAGTTCGCGCCGGTCGGCGGCGCGGGCGGCAAGCTGGAGATGCGGGTGCGCGGCCCCAACGTGTTCCCGGGCTACCTGGGCAACGACGAGGCCACGCAGGCCGCATTCGACGACGAGGGCTACTACCGGATTGGCGACGCCGGCCACCTGGCCGACGAGGGTGACGCCTCGCAGGGCGTCGTTTTCGACGGCCGCGTCGCCGAGGATTTCAAGCTCACGAGCGGCACCTGGGTGTCGGTGGGCCTGTTGCGCCTGCGCGTGGTAAGCGCGCTCGCGCCGCTGGCGCAGGACGTGGTCGTCACCGGCCACGACCGCAGCGAAGCCGGCGCGTTGATCTTCCTCGCCGAAGCCGGCCGCAGGCTGGCGCCCGAGGCGCTGCGCGAACGCGTGCGCGATGCGTTGCGTGCCCTCGCGGCCGAGGCGGGCGGTTCGTCGCAGGCACCCTCGCGCGCCCTCGTGCTGCCCGACGCGCCGAGCATGGCCGCCGGCGAGATCACCGACAAGGGCTATATCAACCAGCGTCTCACGCTGCAGCGACGCGCCGCCGAGGTCGATGCGCTGTATGCCCTGCCGCCCGATCCGCGCGTCATCCGCGCCTGAATCCGAAGGACAATGCCGGGATGAAATTCGCCATCCCCCCCGCCCCCGTCGCCGCCGTGCCCGTGGCCGGCACCGACATGCACTTTCCGGTGCGGCGCATCTACTGCGTCGGCCGCAACTACGCAGCGCATGCCCGCGAGATGGGCGGCAACCCCGACCGCGAGCCGCCCTTCTTCTTCTGCAAGCCGGCCGACGCGATCGTCGTCGCGCCGCCCGGCGAGACGGTGTCGATGGCCTACCCGCCAGTGACGCGCGACCTGCACCACGAGATCGAGATGGTGGTCGCGATCGGCCGCGGCGGCCGCGACATCGCCGTCGAGCGCGCGACCGACCACATCTTCGGCTACGCCGTCGGCCTGGACATGACGCGGCGCGACCTGCAGGGCGAAGCGAAGAAGACCGGCCGGCCGTGGGACACCGGCAAGGGCTTCGATCAGTCCGCGCCGATCGGTGTCCTGCACCGCGCCAGCGGCATCGGCCATCCGACACGCGGCGCGATCTGGCTGAAGGTCGACGGTGCCGACCGCCAGCGCAGCGACATCGACCAGCTGATCTGGTCGGTGCCCGAGATGATCGCCAACCTGTCGACGCTGTTCGAGTTGCAACCCGGCGACCTGATCTACACCGGCACGCCCGAAGGCGTGGCGCGCGTCGACCGCGGGCAGACGATGCACGGCGGCATCGACGGCCTCG
>JAOUIM010000187.1 GCA_029884035.1 Aquincola sp.
CGGAGAGTTGCGGGTTCGCGTCGTCTAGGGCCAGGTAGCGCGATCGGAGGGCTCGCGCCGAGCCGCGACGCCCCCTACAAGAGCCACCCTCAAACCACCTCGCCGCCGCGCGCCAGCGCCTGCGCCACCTTCATGCGCTTGAACGCGCCCGACGCGTAACGCGTGACGTTGGCGTACCAGCGCTGGTGCATTTCGTGCGCCATCCCGGCGTAGGCGTCCTCGAGGCCGCTGGTGATCTGGAAGCCGTCATAGTTGACGACGGCGTCGACGCGGTGGCCGATCGCCTGGCATCGCGCGCTCACCGCATCGCGGATGGCGTCGATGTCGGCGGCGCTCTTCACGTTCAGGTGCTGGAAGTTCAGGAACAACGTGTCGCGCGCCGCGTCGTAGTGGATGCGGCGCGGCAGGTCCGGGTCGAGCAACAGGTGACGCAGCTCGATCGGCTCGGCGCGGAAGATGCGCGCGTCCATCGGCACCGGGGGCGGCACCATGATCGGGGCGAAGGCCATGTGCGCCAGGATGTCGCGCTCGATGTCGATGCCCGGCGCCACTTCGGTCAGCGCCAGGCCGTGCGGCGTCAGCTCGAACACGCAGCGCTCGGTGACGTAGAGCACGCGCTGGCCGCGCGACGCGGCCTGGTGGCCGGCGAAGGTGACGTGCTGTACCTGGGCGCGGAACTTCGAGTTGCGGCCCTCCTTCTCGATCGCCAGGCGCCCGTCGCCGGCCTTCACTTCGAGCCCGCCGGCGGTGAAGGTGCCGGCGAAGACGAGCGCCTTGGCGCTCTGCGAGATGTTGATGAAGCCGCCGGCGCCAGCCAGCCGCGAGCCGAAGCGGCTGACGTTGACGTTGCCGTTGGCGTCGGCCTCGGCCATGCCGAGCACCGCGAGGTCGAGGCCGCCGCCGTCGTAGAAGTCGAACTGCTGGTTCTGGTCGATCACCGCCTCGACATTGACGCCGGCACCGAAGTCCAGCCCCGCCGCCGGCACGCCGCCGACGATGCCGGGCTCGGCGGTCAGCGTGATCAGGTCCATCACGCGTTCCTCGTTGGCCACCGCCGACACGCCCTCGGGCATGCCGATGCCCAGGTTCACCACGCCATCGACCGGGAGCTCCATCGCGCAGCGCCGCGCGATGATCTTGCGCTCGTCCAGCGGCAACGCCGGCAGCGAATCGAGCGGCACCTGGATCTCGGCGGCGAAGGCCGGCGAGTAGGCGGTGGCATAGGTCTGGCGGTGGTTCTCGGGCTTGGCCACCACCACCGCGTCGACCAGCGTGCCGGGGATGCGCACCAGGCGCGGATGCAGTGAACCGGCTTTCGCGATCCGCTCGACCTGCGCGATCACGACGCCGCCCGAGTTGTGCGCGGCCATCGCCATCGCCAGGTTGTCCAGCGTCAGTGCCTCGCGCTCCATCGTGATGTTGCCGTGCGTGTCGGCGGTGGTGCCGCGGATGAACGCGACGTGGATCGGGAAGGCCTTGTAGAACAGCCACTCGCGGCCGTCCAGCGGCATCAGCCGCACCAGGTCCTCGGTCGTGATGTCGTTCAACTTGCCGCCCGACAGCCGCGGGTCGACGAAGGTGCCCAGGCCGACGCGCGACAGGTGCCCCGGCTTGCCCGCCGCGATGTCGCGGTACAGGTGCGAGATCACGCCCTGCGGCAGGTTGTAGGCCTCGAGCTTGCCCTCGACCGCGAGCCGCGCCACCTTCGGGATCAGGCCCCAGTGACCGCCGATCACGCGCCTGAGCAACCCTTCGTGGCCGAGGCGGTTCAGCCCGCGGTCGTGGCCGTCGCCCTGGCCGGCGGCGAAAAGCAGCGTCAGGCCCTGGGGCTCGCCGTCGGCGACGTAGCGCTCGGCCAGCGCGGAGAGCAACTCATCGGGCGTGCCGATGCCGACGAAGCCCGAGGTGACGATCGTGTCGCCTGAGCGCACGAGGGCGGCCGCCTCGGCGGCGCTGACGATCTTGTGGCGCATGTTCCGGTGCTCCTGGCGTCGAGGCTGTCGCAAGGTTCCCAGATCGACCGTCGCGGCGCAATCAATCCTTGCACGGGTTCAAGGACGGGCGGCGCGGCGCGGCCCACAGTGCGCTGCCATGCCCTGCGTGCCGTGACCAGCAAGCCCCTGATCCTCGACGTCCGCAACATTCCGTTCTGGCGTCGGCTCGAATCGATTCTGGCCGCGCTGGATCGTCTGGCCGAGGGCGGCGGCCTCGAACTGGTGGCCGACCTCGACCCCTGGCCGCTGCGCAGCTATCTCGAGGCCACGCGCGGGGGCAACCTCACCTGGACCTACCTCGAATCGGGCCCCCAGGTATGGCGCGTGCTGGTCGAACGCCGCGGCGCTTGAATTGGCGCAAAGTCCGCGCGGCCGCGCGGGCCCAGCATCGAAGCCCATGGCCCGTCCGCTCCCGCTGACCCTGCAATTGCTGCACGCGCTGCGCGCGCGCGGCGCCACCGAGGTGTTCGGCATTCCCGGCGACTTCGCCTTGCCGTTGTTCCGCGAGATCGAGCGCCATGCCGTGCTGCGGCTGGTCACGCTGTCGCACGAGCCGGCGGTCGGCTTCGCGGCCGACGCGGCGGCGCGGCTGCGCGGCGGCCTGGGCGTTGCCGCGGTGACCTACGGTGCGGGTGCGCTCAACCTGGTCAACGCGGTGGCCTCGGCCTATGCCGAGCGTGTGCCGCTGGTGGTGTTGTCGGGCGCGCCGGCCGCGCGCGAGGCCGCGAGCGGGCTGCAGCTGCACCACCAGGTCAAAACGCTCGATTCGCAGTGGCGGCTGTACCGCGAGATCACCGCCGATCAGGCGCGGCTGGACGACGCGCGCGATGCGCCGACGGCGATCGCCCGCGTGCTCGACACCGCGTTGCAGCGCGCACGGCCGGTCTACCTCGAAGTGCCGCGCGACTGCGCCGCGATGCCGATCGATGCGGTGCCGGCTCCGGCGCCGCGAACGCCCGATGCCGATGCGGTCAGCGCCTGTGCCGATGAACTGCTGCAGCGCCTGCGCGATGCCGAGCGGCCGATGATGCTGGTGGGCGTCGAGGTGCGGCGCCACGGCCTCGAGGTGCGGGTGGCCGAACTGGCACGTCGCCTGTCGATCCCGGTGGCCACCACCTTCATGGGCCGCGGCGTGCTGGCCGAGACCGACGCGCCGCTGGTCGGCACCTACCTCGGGTTGGCGGGCGACCCCGAACTCACGCAGCAGGTGGAGACGTCCGACGGCCTGCTGCTGCTGGGCGTGATCGTCAGCGACACCAACTTCGCGGTCTCGGCGCAACGCATCGACCTGCGGCGCACGATCCGCGCCTTCGACGACGAGGTGGTGATGGGCCACCATGCCTATCCCTTCGTGCCGCTGGCACACCTGATCGACGCGCTGCTCGAGCGCTTGCCGCCGCGGCCCGCACCGGCGCCGGCGCGCCGCGAGCGCGCCGTGGCTGTCGCGTCCGCCGGCGACGCGCCCATCACGCCGTCGGACATTGCCGCCGCGGTCAACGCGTTGATGCGCGAGCACGGCCCGATGCCGGTAGCTAGCGACGTGGGCGACTGCCTGTTCACCGCGATGGATCTCGCGCCCACGGCGCTGGTCGCGCCCGGCTACTACGCGACGATGGGCTACGGCGTGCCGGCCGGCATCGGCGTGCAGGTGGCCAGCGGGCGGCGCCCGATCGTTCTGGTGGGCGACGGCGCGTTCCAGATGACCGGCTGGGAACTCGGCAACGCGGCGCGCGCGGGCTGCGACCCGATCGTCGTCGTGTTCAACAACGCGTGCTGGGAGATGCTGCACGCGTTCGAGCCCGAGGCGCGATTCAACGCCCTGCCGCGCTGGGACTTCGCGTCGATGGCCTCCGGCATGGGTGGCGACGGGTATGCGGCAAGCACGTGCGCGCAGCTGCAGGCGGCACTGCAGCGCGCGCACGCGACGCGCGGGCGCTTCCAGCTGATCGACGTGCGCCTGGCCGACGCGGCGGTGTCGCCGACGCTGGCGCGTTACGTTGGCGCGGTGCGGCGCTTGTCGATGGCGGGGTGAGGGGCCGCAGACCCGAGGCGGATGCCCATGCGCACGGTCGCAACCATCACGGACGGTCTGCATCACTCGGCCTGACGTCCAAGCAGGCTTGCGCAGCAGGAGCCCGGCCGGGGGATGCCGCCATGTTGCGCCCGTATGATCTGCCGACCGGGCGCATCGGTGATGGACCAACCCGGGGTGGGTGAACCACCCTGGCTGTCGATCGCGCATCGCCACTTCCGCAGCCGGGAAGCGATCGCGAGGAGTCGGGCATGGTGGATGACGACGAGTTCTTTGGTTCTCCTGACAGGATCGCCCTTGCAAGACGCAGCGCCCGCCTGTGGTCGCTGCTGCGTAACGACGCGCGCTTTGCCTACTACGGGCGCCTCGTTGCCTTGAGCGAGCCCGCGCAGGACACCGCCGAAATCCTTGCTGCATTGGCCGCGCTTCAGGGAGCGGCTGTCTGCTATTTCTATCCGGCCATCGCCGCACCGCGTCTGTTTGCGCAACTCGAAGACAGGGGCCTGGCGACGGATCGGCACGAGCACTTCCGGGGCGGCGAAGCCGCCGTCGCGGCCAGCCGCAGGGCTCTGGAAGACTTCTCGCTGCCGGACGATCTCAGCGTATTCGCGATCGAGGCCGACACGCCCCGCGACGTGGTCGCTGATGTCGCCGCTCTGTGTCTGTCCTGCGATGTGATGCCGGTTCCGGGTTCGGTCATGAGAGGGCGCTCACAGAAGGGCATCTGCCTGGTCGCGATCGACCGGGATCGACGAGCGGTTGCGACCGCTTCGTCGTACATGCTCCATCATCCGTCGAGCCCTCGGGCGATGGATGCCTTCTGGGGCATGCTCGCGACGCGCGAAGACAGGCGCGGGGAAAGAATTGCGCTGCTGCTCGGCGCGCAGGCCATCGTCCACATGTGGGAACGCCATGGCGCGCGTGGCTTCATGACCGGCGTCAAGGCGGACAACCTGTCATCCCAGGCCCTGTGCAGGAAGCTCGGCGTCGCTGAAACCGAATGGATCTACGCCTCTTGCATCGACAAGCTGATGTTCGGCGGCTCATCGATCACCAAGTGACGATTCGGGTCGTTCGCAGGGCCGCACCGGCCGTGCTGCGCGACGTACATCTGCGCTGACTTGGCTCAGGTCAAGGCCCCGCCTGCCGCAGGACGCTACGGTGGCGACTCGTCGCCTCATGATCTCTTCCGGCCCCTTGACTCCCCCGTCGTCGTCACCGTCCGCGATGAGTCGGGGGCCATGGCGCCTCGCGCGCCTGCTCACTGCACCGCATCGCCTCGGGTTCTTCGCCGCCGCCGCCGCGATGGCCGTGAGCGCCGCCTGGTGGGCGATCGCGCTGGCGCTGTCTGCGGCAGGCTTCGAATTGCCATGGGCGGTGCCGCAGCCAATCGCGCATTCGCTGGCGATGGCGTTTTCGTTCATGCCGTTGTTCATCGTCGGCTTCGCGTTCACCGCCGGTCCGCGCTGGCTCGGCCTGCCCGACGTGCCGGCGCCCAGCCTGCTCAAGCCCGTGGTCGCGATGGGCGGCGGCTGGGCTCTCGCGCTCGCGGGCTTCCATCTCGCGGCGCCGCTGGCCGCGGCCGGCGTCGCGCTGGCCTGCGGTGGCTGGATGGCGCTGTTGCTGCGCTTGGCACGGTTGATCGCCGCCAGCCCGATGCCCGACACGATGCATGCGCGCGGCGTGCTCGCGGCCGGCCTCGCAGGTGCGCTCGCGATGGCGCTTGCTGCGCTGGCACTGGCGCTCGCCTGGCCCGATGTCGCGCGCGCCGCGGTGCGCGTCGCGATCTGGGGCTTTCTTGCGGCGACCTTCGCGACGGTGTCGCACCGCATGCTGCCCTTCTTCACGGCGAGCGCGCTGCCGTTCGTCGAGGCCTGGCGGCCGAACTGGCTGCTGGCGGCCATGCTCGCGACCCTCGGCCTGACCGGACTCGTCGACGCGGCCGAGGTCCTGTGGTGGCCGCTGCCGGCGGTGCTGCACGCGGTGATGGCCGTGCTGCATGCCAGCGCGGCCGCGCTGATGCTGTGGTTGGCCTGGCGCTGGGGGCTGGTGCCGAGCATGCGGGTGCGGCTGCTGGCGATGCTGCACGCCGCCTTCGTCTGGCTCGGCCTCGCACTGGTGCTCGCAGCGTGCTCGCACGCGCGTGTAGCGTGGCTGGGCGACGGTGCGTCGCTCGGCCTGGCGCCGGTGCACGCGCTCGCCATCGGCTATCTCGGCGCGACGCTCATCGCGATGATCACCCGCGTGGCCGCCGGCCACAGCGGCCGCCCGCTGGCGGCCGACAACCTGGCGCTCGTGCTCTACCTCGCGGTGCATGTGGCCGCGGTCTTGCGCGTGGCGGCATCGCTGCGGCACGCGGCCGGCACTGCGCTCACGCTCGTGGCCGTGGCGGCCTGGGCGCTGGGCTGCATCGGCTGGGCGCTGCGCTACGGCAGCTGGCTGGGCCGCCCGCGCGCCGACGGCCGGCCGGGTTGACGCCGCGCGCACAACAACAGTCGCACCGCACGCTGCGTTCTTGAACCGCGTTAATGCCGAGATCGCGGGGCGCGCCTAGGCTGGCGCATCTTCATCATCACCCCTGCAGGAGTGGCTTGCCATGAGCGTCGCCTTTGCCGAACCCCTGGACGTGCGCACCGTGCCGCCGCCGCAGCGCCACCCGATGATCTTCGGCGCCTTCGACGCGCTGTCACCGGGCGAGGCATTCGAGATCGTCAACGATCACGACCCGGTGCCGCTGTATTTCCAGTTCGAGAAGACGCGGCTGGGCCAGTTCGACTGGCGGTATATCGAAGCGGGCCCGCAGCGCTGGCATGTGCGCATCGCGCGGGTGGCGCAGGGCGTGCCCAGCGGCGACACGAGCGGGTGCTGCGGCGGGTGTGCTTGCAGCGGGGGGTGATGCGGCACGTTTCGACGCAACGGCCGGTCCCGGCTGGGTTCTTTCCAGCCGTGCGCACCGTGGTCATGCAACATCGGTCGGAGTCAGGGCGCCATGTTGTCGCCCGATATCAATGTTGACGCCCGAGATCACGCTGCCTGCAGCGTCTGC
>JAOUIM010000455.1 GCA_029884035.1 Aquincola sp.
GCTTCGCCGGTGACGTTCTCGTCGAGATGCAGGGTCGGCGAGCATCCCAGGTGGGTGCACAGGCCGATCGCGACGAACAGGTCGGGGTGCTGCGAGCGCAACGCGTTCGCACACGAGGCCGGCTGCTGGGAGCGCATCGATCGCTCGTCGGCCAGCGCGGGATTGGGGGCCTGCAGCGCGCGGATCATTTCGTCGGTGCGACGCAGCAACCAAACCGGACGGCCACGCCACTCGACGATGCGCACCTTCCGTGGTGCGAGGTCCGACGCGTCGACCGTGACCGGCCCCCCGCGTGCAAGTGCCTCCGCGGACGGCAGCAGACTCTCGACGAACGGCACGGCCGCCCCGGACAGACCGATCGCGGCCATGCCACCGGTCGCGGCCGCGAGCCATTCACGGCGCCGATTCAGGGCGGCCGTGCCGGCATCGGCCGGGGTGCGTCCGCGATCGATGGCATCCACGGCGCTGGCCCTCACGGTCGTCAGCCCAGTTCCACCGGCACGAAGATCTGCTGGCCGTGGCGTGCCATCAGCAAGGCGATCTGCTTCGGATGCTTGCGCAGCGCGTCCTTCACCTGCTCGATGCGCTCGACCGGTTTTCCGTTGAGTGCCAGCAGCACATCGCCGGGTTCGATGCCGGCCACCTGTGCCGGTCCCGGAGCGACCTGTTCGACCAGCAGGCCGTGGTCGAGCCCGGCGCCGCGAAGTTCGCTGCGGTCCAGCGGCCGCAGCACCAGGCCGAGCTTCTCGCCGCTGGCCGAGGCGGTTGCCTGAGCCGTGGCGTTTTCGGCGTGCCCAAGCGTGACCGGCAGGTCGACGCGCGACTTGTCGCGCCAGACGGCCAGCGTCATGCGATCGCCCGGCGTGGCCAGTCCGATGCGGCTGGACACGTCGGCGGCCACGTGCACCGGCGATTCATCGACCGCGGTGATCACGTCGCCCGCCTTCAAGCCTGCCTTGGCGGCGGCGCTGCCGGGCATGACGCTCGAGACCAGCGCACCGTCGGGAGACTTCAGGCCGAACGACGCGGCGAGCGGTGCCGAGAGGTCCTGCACGGTCACGCCCAGCCGCGCGTGGTCGACATGGCCGTGCGCGACGATCTGGTCCTTGACCCGCAGCGCCACGTCCACCGGAATGGCGAAGGCGAGGCCCTGGAAGCCGCCGCTTTGCGAATAGATCTGGGCATTGATGCCCACCACGCGGCCGGCGGCATCGAACAGCGGGCCGCCCGAGTTGCCCGGATTCACCGCGGCATCGGTCTGGATGTACGGCACCACGCCGTCGCCGGGCAGCGAACGTCCCTTGGCGCTGACGATTCCTTGCGAGGCGCTCTGCTCGAAACCGTATGGCGCGCCGATGGCCAGCACCCAGTCACCCACCTGCACCGTCGATGCATCGCCGAGCACGACCGTCGGCAGGCCCTTGGCGTCGATCTTCAGCACGGCCACGTCGGTGGCCGGGTCGCTGCCCAGAACCTTCGCGGTGAACTCGCGGCGGTCGCTGAGCTTGACGGTGACCTGCTTGGCGTCGCGCACGACATGGGCGTTGGTGAGCACGAGTCCGTCGCTGCTGACGATGAAGCCCGAGCCCTGGCCGCGGAACGGCATCGCGCCCTGCGGCGGCATGCGCCAGCCGGGCAGGCCGCGGAAGAACCCGAAGAAAGGGTCGTCCTGCAGCGAGGGGCCGTCGCCTTCGTCGACCGAGCGCATGCCGGACACGGTGACGCCGACCACCGCAGGACCCTCGTGCTGCACGATGCTGCGGTAGTTGGGCACGCTGCCCGCGGGCAGCGGCTCGGCGCGCGGCGCCGTCGGGGCGGACTCGACCGGGGTCGCGGTTTGTGTGGTGGGTGAGCGGTGCAGCCAGGACGGCAAGGACCAGCCGTCCGATGCGGCGAGCGTCCCGCCCGCGAGGACCAGCGCCACAGCGCCGGCAATCAAGTGTCGTCTCGGTGTCATCTTTGGGCTCCTTGGTTCGATCCGACCTCACTGAGGGCCGTGCAGAACAATCTAGGCGCTCGCGATGAGGACCCGATGAAGCGAAGGTGAGGCCAGGGTTAGGTCGCTGCAGGCCGCGTGGCGAACCGCACCTCGACACGCAGACCGCCCAGCGGAGAATCCGTCAGCGTCACTTCGGCGTGATGGCGCCGCGCCACGGCGCGCACAATGGCCAGGCCGAGCCCGCTGCCCTCGGCGGCACCACCTTCGCGGCGGCGGAAGCGGTCGAACACACGCTCGCGCTCGTCCACCGGGATGCCCGGGCCATCGTCGTCGACGCACAGGCGAGGCGACCCACCCTCGGCATCGACGCGCACCTCGACCCGGGGCGTGGCGCCCGCATGCAGGAGGGCGTTGTCGACCAGGTTGCGCAACAGGCTGTGCAGGGCCTGGGTATCGCCGTGCACCGCAAGGCGCTGCGGCGCATGCAGTGACACCGAGGCTCGGCGACCCGCCGCGATCGAGGCGGTGTCTGCGATCACCTGCCGCGCCAGCTCCGCCAGGTCGACCGCGTGCTCGTTGGTGGGCGCGTCGGGCTCGGCGCGGGCGAGCGCGAGCAGTTGCTCGACGAGGCGCGACGCACGGTCGACGCCGCTGCGCAGCCTTTGCAGCGCCGCCTCGCGCTGTTCGTCACCCTTGGCATCTCGCAGCAAGCCGAGCTGCAGCTTCAACGCGGTCAGCGGCGAGCGCAGCTCGTGCGCAGCGTCGGCAACGAACGCGCGCTGCGCTTCGAAGGCGCCGGCCAGTCGCGACAAGAGCGCGTTGAACGACGAGACGAGCGGCTCCACCTCGGTCGGGATGCCCGCGGCCGGCAACGGGTCGAGGAACCGCTCGTCGCGCGTGCGCGCCGCTGCGGCGACGCGGTGCAGTGGCGACAGCGACAGCGACAACAGCCACCACAGCGCGAGCGCCACGATCGGCGCTGCGATGACGATCGGCATCACGCTGCGCCAGGCCGCCGCGGCCGCCAGGCGGCCGCGCACGGCGAGCGGCTGG
>JAOUIM010000456.1 GCA_029884035.1 Aquincola sp.
CTTTCTGCTCGTGCCCGCGCTGGTCGTCGCAGGGTTCCTGCTTGCTTCAGCCACGTGGCACGGCGTGTGGCACGCGGCGCATGAAGGACCCGAGCAGATTCGATCGGCCATGCTGAACGTCAGCCGCGAGCTCGACAACATCCTGCTGTTTCAAACCCAGATAGGCATTCTCTTCCCGCTATTCCTGTTCCTTGGCCTGCAGGCACGGAACACCGACCCGGGCTTTCACAAGCGCATGATGATCATCGCGCCGGCGCTGGCGCTGCCCGCGGCGTTCGACAGGATCACCTGGCTTCCCTCGACGTTGCCGCACAGTCCGATGTCGGCGGAACTGTACCCGCTGCTGGCGCTGGCGCCGCTCGTGGCATGGGATATCTTCCGCAATCGGCGCATTCATCGCGCGTACTGGGTATTCCTGGTCATCTACCTGCCTGCCGTCATCGCAGTTCGCGTCGCGTGGGATCAGCCGTGGTGGCACGACGTCGTCCGGAGAATCATGGGCGTCTAGATCTCCCGTCGGTCACCGCGCCGATGTCCGCGGCAGGGACGCCAGACACGCCGAGATGGCCAGCATTTCGTTGGGCCCCGAGGGCAGCTGCTTACCCGATGCCTCTACCGTTACCTTCTCGCCTTGCCCGCGCAGTTGTCACATTGGTGCTCGTCGTATTCGTCGCATTCGGGCTCGCCACTGCCGCACGCTACGGACTGATCGAGCGTGACGACCTTGGCTCCGTGTGCGACGCGGCATCGCCGGCGAGCATGTGCGGCTTGCGCCTGCTCTTGATCAAAGCATTTCAGCTGAATCTTTACGCTTACGCGAGCCTCGCCCTTGCGGCTGTCGCCTCATGGTGGAAGTCCCCCGCCCTCGCCTACCTTGGAGCGGCGATCGGTACGTTCGGCATGGTGCTCTATTCGTTCACCTGGTCCGTCGTTGGCGTGCTCGCGTGTGCGCTGGCGCTCGCCCGCCTGCAGGAACAATGGGCCGAGGACGGCGAGGCCCAACAGCACGCTCGATAGTCCCCAACCCAGGGCCCGCCCGTTCTGCAGCCCTTCGAGCACCACCACCAGGGGTCCGGTCAACACGAGGCAGGTCGCCATCACGACTTCTTCATTCGCGCTGCGCAGACGCAATGCAAGCGCGCGAGCGGCGGGCTTCGACAACGCGACAAGGGTGAAGGCCACGACGCCGGGCAGGAACAGCCAGACCGGAAAGTCGCGGTGACGTCCGGCAAACAGCAGGCCGAGGCACACGTAGACCGCGCCAATGAGCAGTGGCAATTCGACATACCGGGGAATCGGGTGGCGCTGGATGCCCGAGCGTGACAGCGCCGCGCGGACCACGCAGGCGAGCGCGATCCAGCCAAGCGCGACGATTGGCAGCGTGACTGCCCAGTCGATCGAATGGAGGTTGCCTGCAGCGAGATATCGCCACTGCTGCGCTGCGACCGTGACGGCCGTCGTGCCGAGCCCAAACGCCAGCGTCGCGGAGTACGCTCGCGTCGCCGGCAGAACGAGCAGCGCGACCAGTGCGGCGATAGCCCCCGCAAGCAACGCGCTGACCGCGACCGCGCGACCTGCGCGAGCCTCCACGACCGAATCATCGGGCCCGACCTTGGCGCGGCCATTCGCGTCGTAGAGCCCCCAATGGCCACCTACCGTGCCCTCGTTCGCGACCTTCCACGGCTGGTCGAACGCCTCGATGACGTTGAAGTCCACGCCGCGTTGACGTGCCAGCTCTGCGAATCCTCGCAGAAATATTGCCTGGTTCACTCGGCCCGGTTCGGCCGGTCCGCGCGGACGGCCGGCCGTGGGCCATCCCGTCTCGCCGACGAACAGCTGCTTGCCGGGTAGTTCGCGCTGCAACCTCGAGTACAGATGGTCGACGTACGGCATCACTTCGTCGATACCGACCGGGTAATCGTCCCAGTACGGGAGGATGTGTACCGTGACGAAGGAGACCTCCTGGGCGAGTTGCTTGTAATCCAGCCAGTATTCCCAGACATCGGCATACGTGACCGGCAAACCGGTGGCAGCGGCCACACGACGCAACATCGCCGCGAGTCGCTCGGGCGGCTGTTCGTGTCGCAGCAGCACCTCGTTGCCGACCACGACGGCGCGAACGACGTCGCGGTGCTGCTGCGCGATCAGGATGCCCCGCGCGATCTCGAGTTCGTTGTGGGCATCGTCACGGCCGATCCAAAGACCGAGGAGGACGTGCATTCCGAACTCGCGCGCCACCGCCGGCACCTGGTCGAAGCCTTCGGAGACGGTGTAGGTTCGAATGCAACCCGTTCGTTGCGAGAGCAAGGCGAGATCCTTGCGCAACTGCGCGACGGTGAGTCCCGCGCGCGCAGGGCCCTCCTGTCGCGATGGCGCATAGGAAATGCAGGGCAGCTTCGCGCTCGCGGCGCCCGGCACCCGGACGGGCGTCCCCGCGTTCCACCAGGACCACACGGCCCATAGGCCAAAGCACAGCAGCAGGACTGCCGCGATATTAGGCGAGGTGAAGAAGCCGCCCTGGACGGTGCGTAAACCAGCGCTCATCGAGCTATTGCTTACCGCGTGGCGCTTGAACGGCCGAGTCAGCAAATGTACGACGCATTCGCGGGTCAAGGGAACCGCCCAAGCTGATTCACACAGGAATCTCGTTGGCGCGGCTTCACTGCAGCGCAATAATCCTCGGGCGAGCCCACGTGCGAGACTGCAAGACGTGCAGTGATTGCCTCACACTACGAATTCGCTACCCACAAGGCCCGACCATGCAACATTCACGGTCCCGCTTCCTTACTGCCTTCGCGCTGCTGCTCGCCCTTTCTCTTGGTTGCGCGCAGGCATTTGGCAGCTACGCCATCTACGTGGGAAAGAACCTGAGCGCGGACGGCAGCGTACTGATCGGCGGCTCCGGCGACGAGGTCTCGAGTCACTGGCTCGAAATCGTTCCCGGAGGCACGCATCCCGTGGGGTCGACAGTT
>JAOUIM010000068.1 GCA_029884035.1 Aquincola sp.
CCAGTGCTCTGGTGACCGACCGAGCAGCAGTTCACGCTTGGTCGCGGTCGCTGCATCGTGCGTTCCTATAATCCGTCGCGCACGACGTGCCGGGCCCGATGCGGGGGCCTGACGGCGCTCTTGCAGCTTGATACGCTCCGTGACCGCGTCCTCCCGCCTGCCCCCCTGGGCCCCATGGATCCTGCGACCGCTAGCGTGGCTGGCCGGTCTGGTTGGCGCGCTGTTCGCCGTGGGCGTGGCGTTGCTCGGCATCGCGCTGGCGGTGGCCTTCCCCAACCTGCCGTCGATCGACAGCCTGACCGAGTACCGGCCGAAGCTGCCGCTGCGCGTGTACTCGTCCGACGGCGTGCTGCTTGGCGAATTTGGGGAGGAAAGGCGAAGCTTCACGCCGATCGCCGAAGTGCCCAAGGTGATGCGCGATGCGGTGCTTGCGATCGAGGATGCGCGCTTCTATGACCATGGTGGTGTCGACCTGGTGGGCATCGCGCGCGCCGCGATCGCTCAGCTGAGCGAGGCGCGAAGCCAGGGCGCCTCGACGATCACGATGCAGGTCGCACGCAACTTCTACCTGTCGAGCGAAAAGACGGTCACGCGGAAGATCTACGAGGTCCTGCTCACCTGGAAGATCGAGAGCCAGTTGACGAAAGACCAGATCCTCGAAGCCTACATGAACCAGATCTTCCTCGGCCAGCGCGCCTACGGGTTCGCTGCCGCCTCGGAGATCTACTTCGGCAAGCCGCTCAAGGATGTCACGGTGGCCGAGGCCGCAATGCTGGCCGGCCTGCCCAAGGGGCCGTCGATCTACAACCCGATCGTCAATCCGAAACGGGCCACGGCGCGTCAGCAATACATCATCGCCCGCATGCTCGACAACGGTTTCATCACCAGCGATCAGGCCGCCGAAGCGCGCGCCGAGAAGCTGCGATATCGAACCCAGTCCGAAGTGGCATCGCACGCAGAGTATGTGGCAGAGACTGCACGGCAACTCGTGTACACCCAGTACGGCGACGAAGCGTACACGCGGGGCCTCAGCGTCCACCTCAGCATCGATTCGGCCGACCAGATGGTGGCCTACCGCGCGCTGCGTCGCGGCTTGCTCGACTATGAACTTCGCCAGGTCTATCGCGGGCCTGAAGCCTTCGTCGACCTGCCCGCCGATGCAGCCGCACTGGATGCGCGCGTCGCAGAGGCCCTGGCCGACCACGCCGACAACGACGACTTGAAAGCGGCCGTCGTCATCGAGGCGTCACCCCGCAAGGTGGTGGCCATGCTGCAGGATGGCGAGTCGATCACGGTGACCGGGGAAGGGCTCCGGCCCGTGACTTCCGGACTGGCCGACAAGGCGCCGGCGCAGAAGAAGATCCGCCGCGGAGCTGTGGTCCGCGCGGTGCTCGGCGCCAAGGGCCAGTGGTCACTGACCCAGGTGCCGGAGGTCGAAGGAGCCTTCGTTGCGGTGCACCCCATCACCGGTTCGATTCGCGCCATGGTCGGCGGCTTCGACTACCGCAAGAGCAAGTTCAACCATGTCACACAGGCCTGGCGGCAGCCCGGGTCGAGCTTCAAGCCCTTCATCTACTCGGCGGCGCTGGAACAGGGCTTCACCGCCGCCACTGTCGTCAACGACGCGCCGTTGTTCTTCGATGCCGGCGTCACCGGCAGCCAGCCATGGGAGCCTAAGAACTACGACGGCAGCTTCGAAGGCCCGATGACGCTGCGGCGGGCCTTGGCCAAGTCGAAGAACATGGTGTCGATCCGCGTGCTGCAGGCGATCGGGCCGCCGGCGGCGCAGGAGTGGATCACACGGTTCGGATTCGAGGCAGACAAGCATCCGGCCTACCTGACCTTGGCGCTGGGCGCAGGCTCGGTCACACCGCTTCAGATGGCCACTGCCTACAGCGTCTTCGCAAATGGGGGCTACCTGGTTTCACCGCGGCTGATCGAGCGCGTAACCGACCACCGCGGGCACGTCCTGCAGGAAACGCGTGCACCGGCGCTGGACGAATCGATGCGCGTGATCGACGCGCGCAACGCATTCGTGATGTCCAGCCTGCTCCAGGAGGTCACGCGCGCGGGAACGGCCGCGCGTGCGCAGGCCTCGCTCAAACGCCCTGACCTGTTCGGCAAGACCGGCACGACCAACGACTCCCTGGATGCGTGGTTCGCAGGCTGGCAGCCCCGCCTGGTGGCCGTGGTGTGGATCGGCTACGACAACCCGCGCAAGCTCGGCGATCGCGAAACCGGTGGCGGATTGGCGCTGCCTGTCTGGATCGAGTACATGGCCTACGCGCTCAAGGGTGTGCCGGTCGCACAGCTCGCCGTGCCCGAAGGCGTGGTCGACGTCGGCGGCGAATGGATCTACGACGAGTTCGCGCATGGCCAGGGCGTGACGAGCGTGGGGCTGGACGAGCAGCCCCCCCCGACGCCACCGACCGAGGCGGAGAAGAAGAGCATCCTCGACCTGTTCAAGAACTGACGGCCACCGCGCTAGAAGGACAATGCCTTGCCCGCCTGGGTGCTGGCCTCCTGCGACAGGCGGTCGAAGAACTCGCGGCCGTCGCGCGTGTCGCGCCAGGCCTCGTCGGAGCGCCTGAAGTGGAATCCACCGGCCTGTGCCGCGAGCCAGATTTCCTGCAGCGGCGGTTGCGTGTTGACGACGATCTTGCTGCCATCCGGGAACGCCAGTTCGAGCAGGCCGCCCGTACGATGCGTGTCGATGTCGATCACATCGTCCTGCAGCCAGCGGTCGACCGTCGATTCGATTCGCGCCAGCGCCTCGCCCGCAAGGCGGTTGTAGTCGGTGTCGCTCAAGGGGAGGGCAGACATCGCGTGGCTAGAATCGATCGGATGAAGGGCCTTTGGCGATCGAGTGTAGCGGCGTGTGCAATCGCCCTGCTGGCGTCCGGGTGCGGTCAGAAGGGTCCGCTGAAGCCTGCAAGCCCGGCACCTGCTGCCTCGGCGCCGGCGGCAGCAGCCAAATGAAGGCCTTGCCTGGCGCCCCGCACATCCACTGGCGCGCCGCGGACCTGTTCATCGAAGGCGTGTCGGCCGACGCGCTCGCGGCCGCCCACGGCACGCCGCTTTACGTCTACTCGCGCCGTTCGATGCTCGAGGCGCTTGCCGGATATCAGCGCGCACTCGCCGGCCGGCGGCACCTCGTGTGCTATGCGATGAAGGCGAACTCGACGCTTGCGGTGCTGCAGACTTTTGCGCGCGCCGGCTGCGGCTTCGACATCGTTGCGCTGGGCGAGCTCGAGCGCGTGCTGGCCGCTGGAGGCGACGCGGCCAAGGTGGTGTTCTCCGGCGTGGGCAAGCGGCCCGACGAGATGCGTCGAGCGCTCGAGGTGGGTGTCAAGTGCTTCAATGTCGAGAGCGAGGCAGAACTGGCCACGCTGTCCGGCATGGCCATGTCGATGGCGCGGCGGGCCCCCGTGAGCCTGCGCGTCAACCCTGACGTCGATGCGCGCACGCATCCGTACATCTCGACCGGCCTGAAAGGCAACAAGTTCGGCATCGCGCACGACCAGGCGTTGGCGGCCTACCGCATGGCGGCGCGGCTGCCGGGCCTGGACGTCGTGGGCATCGACTGCCACATTGGCTCGCAGATCACCGAGATCGGGCCGTATCTCGACGCCCTGGACCGGCTGCTCGACCTGATCGAGGCGCTCGAAGGTGAAGGGATTGCGATCCCGCACCTCGACCTCGGCGGCGGCCTCGGCATCACCTACACGGACGAAACGCCGCCGGACGCCGAGCTGCTGGTGCGGCAGCTGTTGGCTCGGATCGACGCGCGCGGTCACGGCCACCGTGAACTGCTGTTCGAACCGGGCCGCTCGCTCGTCGGCAACGCGGGCATCCTCATCACCGAGGTGCTTGTCACCAAGCGAGGCAGCGAGAAGAACTTTTGCATCGTCGACGCCGCGATGAACGACCTGATGCGCCCTGCGATGTATGGCGCGACGATGGCCATCGTGCCCTGCGCGCTGCGCGACGGCGAGCCGGAGCTGTGGGACGTGGTGGGACCGGTGTGCGAGTCGGGCGACTGGCTCGGCCGTGACCGCGCGCTCGTGGTCGAGCCCGGCGACCGCCTGGCCGTGCTGTCAGCCGGTGCCTACGCGATGAGCATGGCCAGCAACTACAACAGCCGGCCGCGTGCCGCCGAGGTGATGGTCGACGGCGAGCGGGCGGTGCTCATTCGCGAGCGCGAGAACATCGCAGAGCTGTTCGCCCGCGAGCACCTCGTCGACTGACTAGATCCGCCCTTCCTCGACCGCATGGCAGGCGATCTGCATGGCATTGAAGGACTTGAGCGCCGGCCGCTCGCTCGAGCAACGCGCGTTCGCGTGGGGACACCGCGGATGGAAGGAGCAGCCGCTGGGCGGATTGAGCGGGTTGGGCACCTCACCCTGAACCGGCGTGCGCGAGCGGCCTGACATGTGAATGTCGGGGATCGCATCGAGCAACATGCGCGTGTAAGGGTGTCGTGGCCGAGCGAACAGGTCGGTCTTGTCGCCGAGTTCGACCAGACGGCCGAGGTACATCACACCGACCTGATCGCTGACGTGGCGCACGACGGCGAGGTTGTGCGAAATGAACAGGTAGGTCAGGCCACGCTGGCGCTGCAGGTCCTTCATGATGTTGAGCACCTGCGCCTGCACGCTGACATCGAGCGCCGAGGTCGGCTCGTCGCAGACCAGGAATTCGGGCTGCGTCGCCAGCGCGCGCGCGATCGAGATGCGTTGGCGCTGGCCGCCGGAGAACTGGTGCGGAAATTTCTCCGCATCCGCGGCCGCCAGCCCCACCGATGCCAGCAGTTCGGCCACCTTGGCGCGCTGCAGCTCGGCGTCGGTGACGAGACCATGCTCGCGGATCGGCTCGGCCACGATGTCGAGTACCTTCCAGCGCGGATTCAGGCTCGCATACGGATCCTGGAAGATCATCTGCATGCGCCGGCGCAGGGCGCGCAGCGTCGCACCCTCGAGGCTGCGCGTGTCGGTACCGTCGAAGCGCACGACGCCGCGCGTCGCGCCGTACAGACCGACGAGAAGGCGCGCGACCGTGCTCTTGCCACAACCCGACTCGCCCACCAGAGCGAGCGTCTTGCCGCGCTCGATCGAAAAACTCACGCCATCGACCGCATGGACGAACTGGCGCGGCTTGCGCTCGATCACACGGTTGAGCCAGGGCGCGGAAACGTCGAAGACCTTGGCGAGGTCGTCGACGTGCACGAGCGCAGCGGACGCGCTCATGCTGCGCCTCGCGCGCGCTCGCCGACGAGCCAGCATGCTGCCCGCGTCGCGCCCGCGCCCATCAGGTTCGGCCGCTCGGTCTTGCAGCGATCGAAGGCGCGGGGGCAGCGCGGGTTGAACGCGCAGCCCGCCGGGATGGCGTTCAGCCGCGGCATCGCGCCGTCGATCTGCGCCAGACGTTCGCGCTCCTCGTCCATCGCGGGAATCGAACCCATCAGGCCCACCGTGTAGGGATGCGAGGGTCGATGGATGACGTCGGCCACCGGTCCGACCTCGGCGATGCGCCCGGCGTACATGACGGCGACGCGGTCGCAGGTCTCGGCGATCACGCCCATGTCGTGCGTCACCAGCATGACCGCGGCGCGGTGCTCCCTGCACACGCGCTTGAGCAGCGAGATGATCTGCGCCTGGATCGAGACGTCCAGCGCCGTCGTCGGCTCGTCGGCGACGATGAGCTTGGGCTCGGCCGCGAGCGCCAGTGCGATCACCACGCGCTGCCTCATGCCACCGGAAAATTGGTGTGGATACTGATCGACGCGTTGCTCGGCGGCCGGGATGCCGGTCTCCTGCAGCAGTCTGATGGCGCGTGCGCGCGCCTCCTCCTCGCTCACCGGCAGGTGGGTGCGGATGGTCTCGGTGAGTTGCCTGCCGATCGTGTACAGCGGGTTCAGTGAGGTCAGCGGATCCTGGAAGATCGCGCCGATCTGGCGGCCGCGGATCCTGCGCATCGTCTCGTAGGGCAGGTTGTCGATGCGCTGCCCGGCGAGCAGGATCTCGCCGCCAGCGATGCAGCCCGGAGGGTCGAGCAGCCCGATGATGGCCGCACCCGTGAGCGACTTGCCCGCACCGGACTCACCGACCACGCCCAGGATCTCGCCCGGCTCGATCGAGAACGAGATGTCGTCCAGCGCAAGCAGCGTGCCACGGCGCGTCGGGAACTCGACGCGCAGGTGCTTGACTTCGAGCAGCGGTGCGGAGCCCATGTCAGCGCAGACGGGGGTTGAGCGCGTCGCGCAGCCAGTCGCCGAGCAGGTTCACGCTCAACGCGATCAACACCAGCATCAGGCCCGGGAAGATCGTGATCCACCACTCGCCCGAAAACAGGAAGTCGTTGCCGACGCGGATCAGCGTGCCGAGCGAGGGCTGCGTCGGCGGCACGCCGACGCCAAGGAACGACAGCGTCGCCTCGGTGAGGATCGCTGTCGCGACCTGGATCGTCGCCAGCACCAGCACCGGCCCCATCACGTTGGGCAGCACGTGACGCGACATGATGCGCAGCGGCGCGACACCGACCACGCGCGCCGCCTGCACGTACTCCTTGTTGCGCTCCACCAGCGTCGATCCGCGCACCGTGCGGGCGTACTGCACCCAACCGGGCAGCGCAATCGCCAGCACCAGGACCGCGAACGCGAGCGTGTCGTGCGCGTTGGGAAACATCGCGCGTCCAACGCCGTCGATCAGCAATGCGATCAGGATCGACGGGAAGCTGAGCATCACATCGCACACACGCATGATGAACGCATCGGTCTTGCCGCCGACGAAGCCCGACAGCAGTCCGAGCCCGACGCCCACGACGACCGATAGCGCCACCGACGCGATGCCCACCAGCAGCGAGATGCGGGCGCCATACATGAGCGCCGACAGGATGTCTCGGCCCTGATCGTCGGTGCCGAGCATGTACTTGGCGCTGCCGCCCACGTCCCACGCAGGCGGCAGGCGCGCGTCTGCCAATTCGAGCGTGGCCAGATCGAACGGGTTATGCGGCGCGACCCAGTTGGCAAACAGCGCGCAGAAGATGCACACCGCCGCCACCAGCGCCGCGCCGATGGCCACCGGCGAGCTGCGGAAGCTGTGCCAGACGTCGCCGTCGAGGAATCGGGCCCAGGCGCCGGGCGCGGTGGCGGTGGTCATGCGCCGCGCTTCAGGCTCACTTGACCACGATGTACTTGTACGGCATGAAGTTGTCCGCCAGCTGCACCAGTGACACGTTCTTCTTCATCGCCCACGCCAGCGCCTGTTGGTGCAGCGGGATGTGACCGATGTCGTCCGCATGCAGCTTGAACGCCTCGGCGATCATCGCGTTGCGCTTGGGCTGGTCGGTCTCGCTCTGGATCTTCAGCGTCAGCTCGTCGAGCTTGGCATTGCTGTAGCTGCCGAGGTTGAACTGGCCCTGTCCCTTGTCGGTCGGTGTGGCCATCAGGTTGGACAGCGCGTTGTGTGCGTCGTAGGTGCCCGGCGTCCAGCCGAGCAGATAGAAGCTCGTGTCACGGCGCAGGATCTTCGGGAAGTAGGTCGCCTTGCTCTCGGCCTGCAGGTTGACCTTGACGCCGATGCGCGCCAGGTTGGCCGCCACCGCCTGGCAGATCTCGCCGTCGTTGACGTAGCGGTCGTTCGGGCAGTTCATGCCGACTTCGAAGCCGTTCGGGTAGCCGGCCTCGGCGAGCAGCTTCTTCGCCGCGTCGGCGTCATGCGGCAGGCGCTTGTTCATCTCGGGAACGAAACCCTTGATCCCGGGTGCCACCATCAGCGCGGTCGGTGTCGCGGCATTGCGCATCACACGGGTCTTGATGGTCTCGATGTCGATCGCCTGGTAGAAGGCCTGCCGCACACGCTTGTCCTTGAAGGGGTTCTTGCCCTTCACGTTGGAGAACTGCAGTTCGTCACGCTTCTGGTCCATGCCAAGGAAGATCGTGCGCAGCTCGGGCCCCTGCATCACATTGATGTTGGCGTTGGCCTTCAGGCGCTCGACGTCCTGCAGCGGCACCGGCTCCATCATGTCGATCTCGCCTGATAGCATGGCCGCCACGCGCGTTGCGTCGTTGCCGATCGGCGTGAAGATGACCTCGTCGACGTTGCCATCCACCTTGTCCCAGTAATTGCCGTTGCGCACGAAGGTCGTGCGCGTGGTCGGCTGGCGTTCCTTTATGCGATACGGGCCAGTGCCGTTGGCGCGGAACGAGGCGGCGTTCTCGATGCCCTTGCGGCGGTCGACCGGCTTCTCGGCCTTGTTCTCCTCGCACCACTTCTTGCTCATGATGTACACGAGCGAGATCACGTCAGGCAGGATCGGGAAAGGCGTCGCGGTCTCGATCTCGATCGTGAAGTCGTCGACCTTGCGCACCTGCTTGATCGCCGAGGTGTAGCCCTTCATGTCCGAACCATCGCCTGCGGCACGTGTGAACGTGAACAGGACGTCGTCCGCGGTGAAGGGCGTGCCGTCGTGGAATCTCACGTTGCGACGCAAATCGAAGCGCCACACGGTGGGCGAGGTCTGCGCCCACTTGGTAGCCAACGCGGGGGCCAGGCCAAGCTTCCTGTCGCGCCCGACGAGCGGTTCGTAGACATTACCGGTGACCGACAGTTGGAGCGATTCGTTCAGCGAATGCGGATCCATCGACGTTGCATCGCCCTGGTTGGCCACGCGCAGCGTGGCGCCGTGCGCGATCCCGAGGCCGAAAGCGAGCGCGGCGGCGAACAGAGCAGGTTTGAAGGCGTTCATGGCAGTGCTCCTAGCGAGTCAAGAAATGATGGCCGCCGGGAAGACCGTTCGACCAGGTTATCAAAGGGCGCCGCAGCGGGCGGCGGCGCTTCGCCGTTGAAATCGCGGCGGTTGTGGCGCTGCGACATACAGGTGGCTTCCACGACTGCATCGATCGAGCGCTTGCACCGTGCATGTCAGTGCCCGACCGCCGCACGCTCGATGCGCAGGCGTGGATCAACTGCGAAGTACAGCAGGTCGACCGCCAGGTTGATGACGACGAAGATCAGCGCGATCAGGCACAGGTAGGCTGCCATCACCGGGATGTCGGCGAACTGGACCGCCTGGATGAACAGCAGGCCCATTCCCGGCCACTGGAACACGGTCTCGGTGATGATCGCGAAGGCGATCAGCGAGCCCAACTGCAAGCCGGTGATCGTGATCACCGGCACCAGCGTGTTCTTCAACGCGTGGCCGAAGTACACCGAGCGGTCGCTCAGCCCGCGGGCACGTGCGAACTTGATGTAGTCGGTACGCAGCACCTCGAGCATCTCGGCACGAACCAGTCGCATGATCAACGTGAGCTGGAAGATGCACAGCGTGACGGAGGGCAGGATCAGGTGCTTCCAGCCGTCGGGTGTCAGCAGTCCCGTGGTCCAGGCACCGATCGCGATGGTCTCGCCGCGCCCGAAGCTCGGCAGCACCTTGAACGTGACGGCGAACACCAGAATGAGCAGGATGCCAATCAGGAAGGTCGGCAGCGACACGCCGAGCAGAGAGAACGTCATCAGCGCCTGGGCCAGGAAGTTGCCGCGCCTGAGCGCGGCATACACGCCCATCGGAATGCCGAAGATGAGTGCAAGCAGCGCCGCGCAGAATGCGAGCTCCAGCGTCGCCGGAAAGCGCTCGACGATCAGCGACGAGACCTTGCGACCCTGCCGCAGCGACAGGCCGAATTCGCCGCGCATCGCATTGCCGACGAAGGCCGCAAACTGCACCGGGAAGGGCTGATCCAGACCCAGGTCGGCGCGCAACTGTGTGCGCTGCTCGGGCGTGGCGTCTTGGCCGAGAAGGTTCGTGACCGGGTCGCCGACGTACTGGAACAGCATGAAGGCGATGAACGCCACCGTGAGCATCACGATCACGGCCTGGGCGAGGCGGCGGAGGATGAACGGGAGCATGGACCGCGATCGGGGGTCAATTGACCTTGACGGCGCGCATGTCGATGCGGTTGTCGGCGCGATGGTAGAGGTCAATGTTCCGCTTCATCGCCCACGGGATCACCTGGTTGTGCAGCGGAATGTGCGACACGTCCTGGTGGCTGAGCAGGAGCGCCTGCTCGATCAGCTGGTTGCGCGTCTTCTGGTCGACCTCGGCCTTGATGCGCTCGACCAGCGCATCCATCTGCGGATTGCTGTATCGGCCGACGTTGTAGTTGCCGTCGCCCTGTGCGCCAACGCTGCGCACGAGCGACTGCAGCGTGTAAAGCGCATCGAACGTGGGTACGCCCCAGCCGAGCATGTAGATGCTGCCCTCGTAGCGCTGGATCATCGGAAAGTAGGTCACGAGCGGCAGCGTGCGCAGCTTGGCCTTGACACCGATCTTGGCCCACATCGCTGCCACCGACTGGCAGATTTCCTCGTCGTTGATGTAGCGATTGTTGGGACAGGCGAAGTCGACCTCGAAGCCCTGCGGATAGCCCGCTTCGGCCAGCAGTCTGCGGGCTGCCGTAACGTCATAGGGCCAGCGCGCGTCGGCCCGCCGGGTCCAGCCGTTGACCTGCGGCGAAATCAGCGCGCCGGTGGGCTGCGACAGGCCGCGCATCGTGACACGGTTGAGTGTCTGGATATCGATCGCCTGATACAGCGCCTTGCGCACGCGCAGGTCCTTCAGCGGATTCCTGCCCTTGACGTTGCTGCCCGGCAGCTCGTCGCGAAACTGGTCCATGCCGAAGAAGATCGTGCGGTTCTCGGCGCCGTCGACGACTTTCAGAGCACTGGACGCACGCAACCGCGCCAAGTCGGCGGGCGACGGGTCGAGCACCATGTCGACCTCGCCCGACAGCAGCGCCGCGATCCGCGTCGCCTCGGACTTGATCGGGGTGTAGACGATCTCGGTGACGTTGCCCTCCAACTTGCCCCACCAGTTGGGATTGCGCACGAGGACCAGCCTGACGTCCTGGTCCCAGCTCTTGAGCATGAACGGACCGGTGCCGTTGGCGTTGCGATGGGCGAAGTTCTCTTCCTTGGTCTTGATGTCCTTGGGCTCGGCCGACTTGTTCTTTTCGGCCCAGTCCTTGTCCATCATGCGCAGCTCGGTCATCTGGCGCAGCAGCACCGGATTGGGTCCCTTGGTGAAGACGTCAATCGTGTAATCGTCGACCTTGACGATGTGGTCGATGCCCTGCGTGTAGACGCCGTAGTTCGAGGTCTTGGCCATCGCGCGCTCGAGCGAGAACTTCGCATCATCGGCATCGAAGACGGCACCATCGTGAAACCTCACGCCCTGCCGCAGCGTGATTCGCAGTTGGGTGGCGCTGAGTTGCCGGTATCCGGTGGCCAGCACGGGCTCGAGCTCGAATTTCTTGTTGTAGTAGAAGAGCGACTCATACACGGCGGCGTGCACGCCATTGCCCAGCGCGTTGTTCTGCGAGTGGATATCCCAGGTCGGGATGTCACTGGCGCTCGACCACCTGAAGGTCTTGGCGCCTGCGGGCAGGCCGATCCCGAGCGCGGCGGCAGCGATCGCGATCGACAGGGGATGGCAGGTGCGCATTGCGCGGGGCTCCGGGAGCGTGCGGGCGAGGTCCGCATCATCGGGGGGCGCCGCCACCAATGCCACGAGGGGAAGCCCGGGCGCCTCGACGCCCACAGCGGATCAGCGCGATCGGATGTCCCTTAGGCGCGAGAGCAGCTTCGAGCCGTTGTCGTCGCCGTCGGTCATCGCTGCGATCGCAGGCGGCAGCCCAGGACAGATTGCCGAAGTCGCGCCGAAAGTCCTCGTGCAACGTGCGTACCGTTCTTTTGACGGAATCCTGAGCGGGGAGCGTCGGCATGGGGTGATCCATCGCCTGGCGCCACGGGCTCCATGCAAAAAGGGCCGCCCTGCGGCGGCCCTTCGGGTGCACCGTCGGAAACCTCAGAATCGGTGGCGGAT
>JAOUIM010000069.1 GCA_029884035.1 Aquincola sp.
AGGTGCATACGACGAGGTCCTTCGCTGCGCGCGGGCCGACGAGCGATTTCGCGCGCTCTCGCATCTCGACCGCCGCCTTGTTGGTGAACGTGATGGCCGCGATCCGCTTCGGCTCGAGCCCATGCTGCATCAATCGTGCGATCTTGTGTGTGATGACGCGGGTCTTGCCCGACCCGGCGCCCGCGAGCACGAGACAAGGCCGCGCGAGCTGGTGCACGGCCTGCATCTGGCGCGAATTGAGCGAGTCGGTCATGCGGGCTCGAAAGGGCGGCGGATGATAGCCAGCGACTCGCGGCACCGGTGTGGTATGACGCGCGCCCATGCAGCGCAGCGCGCCGCGACGCATTCAGCTCATCAGCGCCAGCGGCTCGGGCCAGTCGACCGGCGGCCGCGCCCTCGCGACGGCGCGCGATGTGCGCCGCTGGCTCCGCGACGAGGCACGCCGCGATACTTGAGGCCATGCAGCCGATCCTCGCGGTCACGCTCCCGTTCTTCGCGCTCGTCCTGATGGGCTATGTCGCCGCTAACAAGCGCGTGCTGCCCGAGTCGGCGATCCCGGGCCTGAATGCCTTCGTGCTTTACTTCGCACTGCCGGCGATGCTGTTCCGTTTCGGCATGAACACGCCGATCGGGCAATTGCTCAATCCGGTCGTGTTGCTCGTGTCTCTCGTGGCCTCGCTGTCGATCGTGGCGTTCACGCTCGCAGTCACGCTGTCGCCGAGAGTGCAGCTCAAGGACGCAGCCTTCGGCGCCCTCGTGGCGGCGTTTCCCAACACCGGTTTCATGGGCGTACCGCTGCTGACCACGCTGCTCGGCAAGGCCGCCGTAGGGCCGGTGGTCTGCGCGATGCTGACCGACCTGTTCGTCACCAGCTCGCTGTGCATCGCCCTGGCGCAGGCGCATGAGGCCAAGGGCGCCGGGGCGCGCACCGCCCTCGGCAAGGCGTTCGCAGGCGCGCTTTCGAACCCGCTGCCGTGGTCGATCCTGCTGGGGGCGCTGTGTTCCGTGCTGGGTTGGCAGCTCGCGGGGCCGCCGGCGGTCATCGTCGACATGTTGGCCGATGCGGCGACCCCGGTGGCTCTGTTCACGATCGGCGCCGTGCTTTGGCGTGCCGGCCAGCACGCGCACACCCGCACACCGCCGGCACTGTTCCTGCCGGTCGCGGCGATCAAGCTGTTCGCCCACCCGATGCTCGTATTTGCGCTCGCCGCCTCGGTTCGTCGGCTCGGCGCACCGATCGGTGTCTTCGAGATCACGGTGCTGACGTTGGCTGCGGCTCTGCCCAGCGCGAGCAACGTGTCGCTGCTGGCCGAACGTTATGGGGCCGACAACGGCCGTGTGGCGCGCATCATCCTCACTTCGACCGCCGTCGCGTTCGTGAGCTTCTCGGCGCTGGCGTGGATCTTCGGTGTTGGTGACAGTCCGTGACAGCGGCGAGCAGCGCGCCATACTGCACGTCAATGTCCTCTGAACGGCGGCGCCCGAGTGCAGCAGGTCAACGTGTCGCCGCAAACTGGCGTTTCTCGTTTCTGAATCCGAGTCTTCGAGGAGTGACGATGAACAAGTCCTTGCTGGCGGCTGCGGCCGCAGCGACCACGCTGGTCACCACGGCAGCCTGGTCGGCGGTCGATGTCGGTGTCGGCGTGACGATCCGCGAGCCCGGCGTCTACGGCCGCATCGAGATTGGCAGCGCCCCGCCGCCGCCGGTGTTGTACCCGCAGCCCGTGCTCATTCGCCCGGTCCCTGTGGTGGCCGCGCCGCCGCCTCCGCTGTACCTGTACGTGCCGCCTGGGCATGCGAAGAATTGGGGCAAGTACTGCTACCGCTACAACGCCTGCGCACGGCCGGTCTACTTCGTGCAAGAGACCTGGGTCGAAGACCGCTGGGAAAGAGAACATCCGGGCAAGGGCCACGGCAAGGGCAAGAGCCGCGGCAAGGGCAAGCACGACGACTGAACCCGGGGGCCGCTCCGGCGGCGGCCTTCAGATCGCCAATGGATCGACATCCAGGGCCCAGCGCAACACGCGCTGGGCCTTCTGCTTTCCAAGTTCGGTCAGCGCCGGTCTCCACGCCGCGAGCATTCGTTGCAACGCGGTGCGCGAATCGGACTCGACGAGCATCTGCATCCGCTCGACGCCTGCGATGCGGGCCACGGTCGGCGGCACCGGCGGGTAGACCATCACCCCGGCGGCCTGCGGCAGCGCCGCGGCGCGCGAGGCCGCCGCGTGCAGGAACGCGGTCGCCCTGGCTGCGTCGCGCGCCTCGGCGCGCAGCAGGGCCAAGTGCGCGAACGGCGGCAGCCCCGCCTGTCGTCGCTCTGCCAGTTGCGACGCCGCGAAGGCCTCGAAGTCATGCCGCGCCAGCGCGGCGAACAGCGGATGGCGCGGATGCCATGTCTGCACCCACATCTCGCTGCCACCCCCCTGTGCGGCGTCGCGCCCGGCGCGGCCGGCTGCCTGCATCAACAGCGCGAACAGGCGCTCGGGGGCCCGGAAATCGCTCGCGAACAACGCGCCGTCCGGATTGACCGCGGCCACGAGCGTCATGCGGCGGAAGTCATGGCCCTTGGCCACCATCTGGGTGCCCACGAGGATGTCGATCGCGCCACCGTGCACCGCCGCGAGTTGGGCCTCCAGAGAACCCTTCAGGCGCGTCGAGTCGGCATCGATACGTGCAATGCGCGCGCCGGGCAACAGCCCGGCCAGTTGTTCCTCAAGCTTCTCGGTGCCGCGGCCCAGCGCATCGATGTCGAGGTTGCCGCATTCCGGGCAGGCGCGCGGCACGCGCTCGGACAGGCCGCAATGGTGGCAGCGCAGCGTGCGGTCGGCCTTGTGGAACACGCGCCAGGCGCTGCAGTGCGGGCAGCCGCTCTTCCAGCCGCAGGCGGCGCAGTGGAGCACCGGCGCGTAGCCTCGGCGGTTGAGCAACACGAGGCTCTGCTCATCGCGCTCGAGCCGCAGGCGCAAGGCCTCGTGCAGCGCGGGTGCAATGACCGTTTGCGCACCGGTGCCCCGCGGTATCGCACCCATGTCGATGACGCGCACGCGAGGCAGCGCGCCACCACCGACACGCTGCGGCAGCCTCAGGCGCGTGTACCCGCCCTCCTGGGCACGCTGCCATGACTCGAGCGAAGGCGTCGCCGAGCCGAGCAGCACCGCCACGCCCTCGACCTTGGCTCGATACACCGCGAGGTCGCGCGCCGAGTAGCGCGCACCTTCTTGCTGCTTGTAGGACGGATCGTGCTCTTCGTCGACAACGATCAGTCCGAGCCGAGACAGGGGCGCGAAGACGGCCAGCCGCGTGCCGAGCACGAGGTCGGCGTGACCCAGGTGCGCTGCGAGCCAGGACCGCAGCCGCTGCGCCGGTGTCAGTGCGCTGTGCATCGAGACCAGCCGGTGCCCGGCGAAACGCGCTGCGAGTCGCGCCTCCAGTTGCGGCGTCAGGTTGATCTCGGGCACGAGGAACAGCACCTGGCGGCCTGCGGCGAGGGCCTGCGCGGCCGCCTGGAGGTAGACCTCGGTCTTGCCGCTGCCGGTGACACCGTGCAGCAGGAACGGACCCGGCGCGGCGCCGCTCAACGCCGCCACTGCGATTTGCTGGTCGTCGGTCAGCATGGGCGGACATGCCGGTGGGCCCGGCGTCGCTCGCTGCAAGCCCGCCTCGAGGCGGGAAACACGTCGCGCGAGTTGCACTGCGTCGATCCGGCGCAGCTCGGGGGGTAGTACGGAAAGGGCGGTTTCGCCCGGACCGCGCTGGTAGTAGCCGGCGGCAAAGGCGACGAGCTGCCGCCACGGCTCACCGAGCGGCGGCACGGCTTGCAGCACATCGGCGATCGGCTTGAGTTCGACCGACGCCATCGGATCTGCGCCATGCGCAACCCAGACGATTCCCGCCACGGTGCGCTTGCCCAAGGGCACCCGCACCAGCGTTCCCTCCGGGAGCGGCCGCTCACTCAGATAGTCGAAACCGGCATCGACCCCGGCGTGGTGGGGCGCATCGACCAGGACCCTGACGTGATGCATCGAAGCCCGATCAGACTCTGAGCAGATAGCGCCGATAGCTCGGCGTGGCTTCAAGGATCAACGCTAAGTCGATGATTTTGAAGTTGAATCCAGCTGTCCACGGGATCTGTGGATAACTTTGTGAAAAAGCTGGCGGCAGATCGCCTAAGCCCTTGATGCAACGATCGGAGCAGTTTGATGCACAGCATCGCAGCGACCGAGCAATCTCAATGAAATCAGTCACTTAGCGGCGCCTAGGGGAATCCCGAATGGCGCTCGGGCAACTCGCTGCGGCTGTCGTACCGCAGCCCCGCAAGTGGGGATAAGTTAGTCTGAGCGCTCACTTACCGGACGCGGAAACGCCCGCTTGGCGCGGCATGCGAGCAGCTCGGGAATGTCGATGCACTTCGTCGACAAGGGCAGCAACAGCGTCCGGCGGTGTCAACTGGTGGATGCCGTGACCGAGGTTGAAGATGTGCCCCGCGCCTGGGCCGAAGTCGTCGAGAACGCGGCGGGCTTCGGCGCGCACCGCGGCCTCGCCACCAAAGAGGACCATCGGGTCGAGGTTGCCCTGCAGCGCCACGCGATCGGCCAAGCGCCGGCGCGCGCTGCGCAGATTCACGGTCCAGTCGACGCCGACCACGTCGGTGCCCGTGGCGGCAATCGCCTCGAGCCAGGCCCCGCCGCCCTTGGTGAATACGATCGCGGGCACGGAACGGTCGAGCCGGTCGAGCACGCGCTGCGTGTAGGCCAGGCTGAACGACTGGAACGCACCGTCGGCCAGCACGCCGCCCCAGCTGTCGAACACCATCACCGCCTGCGCGCCCGCCGAGATTTGCGCGTTGAGGTACGCGGCCACCGCGTCGGCATTCACGGCGAGGATGCGATGCATCAGGTCGGGCCGTGCGTAGAGCATGCTCTTGACGAGACGGTAATCGTCGCTGCCGGCGCCCTCGACCATGTAGCAGGCCAGCGTCCAGGGGCTGCCCGAAAAGCCGATCAGCGGGACCCGGCCGTCGAGCGCGCGCCGGATCGAAGCGACCGCATCGAACACGTAGCGCAGCTTGTCCATGTCGGGCACGGCCAGTGCGGCCACGGCGGCTTCGTCGCGCACCGGCGAGGCGAAGCGCGGCCCTTCGCCCTGCGCAAAGCTCAGTCCGAGGCCCATCGCATCAGGCACGGTGAGGATGTCGGAGAACAGGATCGCCGCGTCGAGCGCATAGCGGTCGAGTGGCTGCAGCGTGACCTCCGTGGCGTAGTCCACGTTGGTGGCCAAGCCCATGAAGCTGCCGGCCTTGGCGCGGGTCGCGCAATACTCCGGCAGGTAGCGTCCGGCCTGGCGCATCAGCCACAGCGGCGTGTGGTCGGTTGGCTGGCGCCGACAGGCGCGCAGGAAGGCGTCGTTGCGAAGCGGTGCGAAGCTCATCCGGCGATGATAGGCGTCGCGCCCACCGTCGCAGTTCACGGAGGGCACGCGAGGCCGCGCCGGCGAACCTCGGCCGACCGGTGCCGCCCTATCATCGCGGCAGCAGCTCGCCATGCCTGTCAAGCCCACCGTCCTGATCGTCGAAGACGAGCCCGGCATTGCCGACACGCTGCATTACGCCCTGGCCACCGAAGGCTTCGAGCCGCTGTGGTGCGCCACCGGCGAGGCGGCGCTCGCACAGGCGCATCGCGCCGCGCTCGTGATCCTCGATGTCGGCCTGCCCGACCTCAGCGGATTCGAGGTCTTCAAGCGCCTGCGCGCCCAGTCCGAGGCGCTGCCGATCCTGTTCCTCACCGCGCGCGCCGACGAGATCGACCGCGTCGTCGGTCTCGAACTGGGCGCCGACGACTATGTGACCAAGCCGTTCTCGCCGCGTGAACTGGTCGCGCGCGTGCGCGGCATCCTGCGGCGCAGCGCGGCACCCAGGCCCGGCGCCGGCGCGGCCACCGCGCCGTTCTCGTGCGACGAAGGCAAGCGCCAGATCCGGTTCTACGGCCGCCTGCTCGACTTGTCGCGCTACGAGTACGGCTTGTTGAAGACACTGGTCTCGCGGCCGGGCTTCGTGTTCACACGCGAGCGCCTGCTCGAGCTCGTCTGGGACGACGACAGCGACAGCCTGGACCGCACGGTCGATGCGCACGTGAAGACCCTTCGCGCGAAGCTCAAAGCCGTTGCGCCGGCGCTCGAGCCGATCCGCACGCACAGGGGCGTCGGCTACGCGCTGGCGGAGGATCTCCCGGCAAGCGCGGAATGACCAAGCGCAATCGCGTCTTCGCGGCCATCCTGCTTGCCTACGCGCTCGGTGCGGGGTGGTTGATGTGGCGCCTGCTCGCCGACATCGACCCGCGCTACCGTGAATCGGCCGAGGAGTCACTGGTCGAGGTCGCGCACCTGCTGGCCGCGCAGATCGAGCAGCGCTCGCTGGCGGCGGCGCAACGCCACGCCGCCGACGCCGCGTCAGCACCAGCCGTGCCGGCAATCGACGTCGGCAACTTGGCCGAGGTCTTCCGCGACCTCTACGCGCGTGAACTCGACGCCGAGATCTTCGGCTTCCGCAAGACGCGCGTGGAGCTGCGCCTGAGCGTGGTCGACGCCAGCGGCATCGTTCTGTTCGACTCGCTCGGCCGCCATGAAGGCGCCGACCATTCGCGCTGGCGCGACGTGCGCCTCGCGCTCGAGGGCCGCTATGGTGCTCGCACCTCGCCCGACATCGACGCCGACGTCAACACCTCGGTGATGTTCGTGGCAGCGCCGATCCGGCGCGACGGCGCCATCGTCGGCGCGGTCAGCGTGGGCAAGCCGGTACAGAGCTTCGGGCAGTTCGTCGCGGCCGCACGCAGGAAGACACTGCTGGTGGGTGCGACATCGGTGCTGGCGGTGGCAGTTCTGCTGTTGATCCTGTCGGTTTGGCTGGTGCGACCTTTCGGCTTCATCGCCGACTATGTGCGCTACGTGCGCTCGCAGCGCACTTTCTCGTTGCCGCGCCTGGGTCGCCGCGCGCTGGGCACGCTGGGCGCAGCCTACGGCGAGATGCGAGACGCGCTGGCCGGCCGCAACTACGTCGCCGACTATGTGCAGACGCTGACGCACGAGTTGAAGAGCCCGCTGTCGGCCATTCGCGGCGCCGCCGAGTTGCTGCACGAACGCGAGATGCCCACGGCCGATCGCGAGCGATTCATCGCCAACATCGAGCGCGAAACGGCGCGCATCCAGGAGCTCGTGGATCGCATGATGGAGCTGGCCGCGCTCGAGTCGCGCCGTGGCCTGGCGCATGCCGAGCGCACACCGCTGCGTGCGTTGCTCGAGGAACGCGTTGCGAGCGCACAGGCTGCCGGTGCACCGCGCGGCATTCGCGTCACGCTCGATGCAACCGAGGACGCTGTGGTCGAGGGCGACGCCCTGCTGCTGGCGCGCGCAGTGAGCAATCTGCTCGACAACGCGCTCGACTTCTCGCCGGCAGACGGCGCGATCGAGGTCTCGATGACGCGCAAGCCACGCCACGCGGTCGAAATCGCGGTGCGCGACCACGGCCCGGGCATCCCCGATTACGCGGATGAACGCGTGTTCGAGAAGTTCTATTCGCTGGCGCGCCCCGGCACCCTGCGAAAGAGCACCGGGCTGGGCCTGCCCTTCGTGCGCGAGATCGCCGCCCTGCACGGCGGCCGCGTGACACTGCGCAATGCCGAAGGCGGCGGGGCGCTGGCCGTGCTTTCCTTGCCCGCGGCCGACGATCCGGCCTAGCGTCGGCGCAGCCCGGAGCAGTCTGCGGCGCGTCCCGCGCCGCAGACCAGAGCAGACCCGGCGGCCCCGTGGCTCAGCGCGCGTAGACCGCGTCCCAGTCGCGGAAGGCCTTCACCTCGATCGGGTTGCCGCTCGGGTCGCGAAAGAACATCGTCCACTGTTCGCCTGGCTCACCCGGGAAGCGCACCTGGGGCTCGAGGACGAATCGGATGCCCGATGCCTTCAAGCGCGCGGCGAGCGCGCGCCAGGCGGCCAGTTCCAGCACCACACCCTGGTGCGGCATCGGCAGGAGGTGGTCGCCCACCTGCCCGGTGTCGCTGGTCGCGAACGGCGCGCCCAGGTGCAGCGAGATCTGGTGGCCGAAGAAGTCGGAGTCGACCCAGGTGCCGGTGCTGCGCCCTTCGCGGCAACCGAGCACGCCGCCGCAGAAGGCGCGCGCGGCCGCGAGATCGTGCACGTGGTAGGCGAGGTGGAACAGGCTCTTCATCATCGGGCCTTCGCGATCGTGGCATCGTAGCGCCATGAGTGGAACCCCTGGCGAGATGCCGCGCACCTTCAAGCTCGTCACAGTCTGGCTGCTGATCGGCGTGGCGCTCTTCGTGGCGATCCAGGCCCTGATGCGCGAAGCCGATCGGGCCCGCTTCTCATTCGACGAAGCCAACGGCCGCATCGTCCTGCGGCGCGCACCGGATGGCCATTTCCACTGGCCCGGTCGCGTCAACGGCACCGCAGTGGAGTTTCTCGTCGACACCGGCGCCACCAGCACGGCGCTGCCACAGGCACTGGCCGAGCGGGTGGGACTGTCGCTGGAGGGCTCGGTGCGTTCCTCGACCGCGGGCGGCGTCGTCAGCGGCCAGGTGGCGCGCGCCGATGTGCTGCTCGAAGGCGGCGTGCGCGCCGACCGCCTGCGCGTCACGGTGCTGCCGCGGCTTTCTGCGCCTCTGCTGGGCATGGACGTGATCTCGAAGCTGCGCCTGACGCAAAGCGATGGCGTCCTCACGCTCGAGGTCCCGCGATGACCGGCGTGCTCAGGCCGCTGCATTGCGCGCTGGTCGCGATGCTTGCGCTGTGCGCCGCGCTCGCGCACGCGCAGGGCGGCTTGACGGCGTCGGCCCAATGTCCCCCGCAGGCGCCACCGGCGTCGCCAGAGGCGACGCTGGAAGCCGCCGAACGCGCGAGCGACCGCGGCGTGCTGTGGCGCATCAGCAAAGCGGGCCGTTCGTCGTACCTGTACGGCACGCTGCATGTGGGCAAGCTCGATTGGACTTTCCCCGGGCCACAGACTCGTGCCGCGCTGGCGGCGAGCGACACGATCGCGCTCGAACTCGACGTGATGGATCCGCAGGTGCGTGAGCGTCTGCGGCTGCCTGCCGATGCCGCGGTGCCCGCGCTGCCGCCGGCCCTGCGCGAGCGCCTCGACCGCCAGATCGACGCGGCCTGCGTCCCGCGGGAGTCATTGGCCACCCAGCATCCCGTCATGGTGGCGATGACGCTGTCGGTGCTGGCAGCCCGTTGGGAAGGCCTCGACCCGGGCTACGGGCAAGAGTTCGTTCTCGCAGCCTTCGCGCGCAGCAGCGCCAAGGTCGCAGTCTCGCTCGAGACGCCCGAGCTGCAGATGGACACGTTGCTGCCCAAGCAGCCAACGCAGGCGGAGCGCATGATCGTGCAGTCGCTCGAGCAGCTCGAGAGCGGCGGTGCGCGAAAGGTCATCGCGCGGATGGCGAGCGCCTGGGAACGCGGCGCCCTCGACGAACTCGCGGACTACGAGAAGTGGTGCGACTGCGTGGCCAGTGCGGACGACCGCGCGCTGCTCGCGCGCGTCAACGACGAACGCAATCCGGGCCTGGCCGAGCGCATCGACGCGCTTCATGCCCAGGGCAAGGCGCTGTTCGCTGCCGTCGGTGCGCTGCACATGACGGGGCCTCAGGCGCTGACGACTTTGCTCGCCGCGCGCGGATTCCGTGTCGAGCGCGTCGACTTTCGTTAGGATGCCCCGATCTGCGAACGGAGGAGACCCGCATGGCCAGCAGCGCGAACGAACTGCCCTTCACCAAGCTCGTCCCGGGCTTCGACTTCCTCCAGGGGCTGGTCAAGAACGCCGGTTCCGCCCTGCCCTCGATTGGCCAGTGGGTCGCTCCAACGCTCAACCCCGAGGAGCTCGAGAAGCGCATCGAGGAGTTGCGCACGGTGCAGTTCTGGCTCGAGCAGAACGCGCGCATGCTTGCCGCCACGATCCAGGCGCTCGAGGTGCAGCGCATGACGCTGTCGACGCTCAAGACGATGAACGTGCCGATCACGCAGCTGCGCGACTCGCTCAAGGTCCGGGTGCCGGTCACTCAGGTGCCGACGGCCCCTGCGCGCAAGGCGCGCGGCGGCACTCGCAAGGCATCGCCCGCCGAGATGGCCACCCCCGGCGCGGTGGACCCGATGCAATGGTGGAGCGCACTGACCAAGCAGTTCACGCAGCTGGCCACCAGTGCGATGAAGGACAGCGCGGGCGATGCGGCCAGGACGCTGGCCGGCAGCATGGTCAAGCAGAGTTTCGACGCGGCCGAGCAGACGCTGAAGAAGGCCGTCGCCGCGCCCGGCAGGGTGGCCGGCGCGGTGGCCCAGGCGACCCGCGGCAATCCCCCGGCACGCAAGCGCCGCCGCTGAAGCGGGGCACGCGCGCCGACGACGCCGGTGCCATCGGGCGGGCCGAGTTTCACCTTTTGCGACAGCGTTGCCGCACACTGCATCCATGAACCGCTTCGCCGTCGGACACGCCACCCATCCGGGCTGGCAGGAGGCCTTCGCGCTCGCGGCAGCGCAGGTCGATGCGCAGCTCGCCCGGCAGGCGGGCGAAGTCCAGGCCGCTTCGCTCGGCTTCGTCTATCTCACCGACCACTATGCGGCGCATGCCGACGCGCTATACGCCGCGCTGCATGATCGCTGGCCCGAGGTCGCCTGGGTTGGTGCGGCAGGCGTGGGCGTGTGCGCCAGCGGAATCGAATATTTCGACGAGCCGGCACTCGTGCTGATGGTCGCGCCGCTGGCCTCTGGGCGGTTTCGCGTGTTCTCCGGCGCGCAGCCGCTGCGCGGGATCGGCGGCGCCGAGATCGCCACCGCGCTGGTGCACGCCGACAGCCGCACGCCGGACTTGCCTGACCTGATCGAGGACCTCGCCGCACGCAGTGACAGCGGCTATCTGTTCGGCGGACTGACCGCTTCGCGCACGCGGCACTGCCACGTCGCCGAGGGCGTGTTCGAACTGGGCCTGTCGGGCGTGGCATTCACGCGTGACGTGGGCATCGTCTCGCGCGTGACCCAGGGCTGCCAGCCGGTGGGCCAGACGCGACACATCACCGCCTGCGAGCGCAACGTCGTGCTCGAACTGGATGGCCGGCCCGCGCTCGAATGCCTGCTGGGCGACCTGTCGCTGTCACTCGACGAACCCCGGCAGGCGATGGCCGTCCTGCGCGCCACGCTCGTCGGACTGGCGTCGCCGCGGGCGCCGATCCCTCTGCGCGGCAGTGATGTCGGGGCTCGGGCGCGCCATCGCGCCTTCGGCGACGACGTGCGCGTGCGCCACCTGGTTGGCCTCGACCCGGGGCGCCATGGCGTGGCCGTGGCCGACCGGGTCGACACCGGGATGACGCTCGCCTTCTGCCAGCGCGACGTTGCCGCCGCTCGGCGCGACCTGACGCGAATCTGCGCCGAGATCCGCGACGAGCTGGCGCCCGAGACGGTCGCCGCCACCACCGTGCCCGATACGGGTGACTCGACGCCGGCTCCCGACCCGACGCGGCGGATCGCGGGCGCGATCTACGTCAGTTGTGCCGGTCGCGGTGGCCCGCATTTCGGCTCGCCCTCGGCGGAATTGCAGATCGTGCGCCACGCGCTGGGCGACGTGCCGCTTGCAGGTTTCTTCGCTGCCGGCGAGATCGGCCATCGGCATCTGTATGGCTATACGGGGGTGTTGACCGTGTTCACGCGCGACGCCTGAACCGGACACCCCCCGGAGCCGCACGCGGCCGCCCCTCTTGGTCGCCCGGATGGACGCGATGGGCCTTGCGCGGACGCATCATCGACGTCCGATTCGGAATTTGGGGTCACAAGCGTGCGCCAGCACGGCGCGCGAGTGACGCCCCCCGCCCGGA
>JAOUIM010000070.1 GCA_029884035.1 Aquincola sp.
GCGCGAGCAGGGCCGAGTGGTAAGCCTGGCGCGCGACAAGAAACGCGAAGATCGAGCCCGTTCCCGTGGTGAGCACGAAGCGCCAGACGAGCGCGGCGATGCCCACGGGTAGCAGCCAGCGGCGCAAGGGCCACTCGAACATCATCCACAGATACAGCGCCACGATCGCTGTCATGCCGCTGTAGAGGATGACGTTCCACGCGAACACCGACGTGAAGTTGTAGTGGGTCGCGGCCACGATGATGCGTTCGGGCCGGCCGAGGTCGAGCAAGAGCACCAGCAGGCCCCCGGCAAGCATCGCGAGGCACAACAGGCCCGACAAAGGCGCACGCGGCTTGTATGCCTGCTCGCCGAACACGCTGCCGATGCTGGCGACGTTGAGCACACCGGAAGCGGAGACGATCAGGAAGATCGCGAACACATGCGGCAGGCCCCAGACCACCTGGTTGTCCATGCCGGTGATGACATGGCCTTCGGCCTCCATGACATGCGCGGCAGCCAGGCCGATGACCAAGAGCAGCGAACCGAGCGCGGCCAGCAGCCAGAAGTTGCGGCTGTCGCCGCGCGGCTCGTGCAAGTTGGGGGCGACGCCGGGCATGGATCAGAGTCCTTGATAGCGCACGCCGGGGTCGATCTTGAGATCAGCGCGCAACTGGCGCGATTGCAGCTCGCGCACGCGGCGCGAAATCTCGCTTGCCGGATCGTTCAGGTCGCCGAACAGGATGGCACCGTGCCCCGCCTTCGTGCAGGCCTCGGCACAGGCGGTGCTGCCGCCTTGGGCCATGTGCCCGCGGTCGATGCGGTGCACGCACAGCGTGCAGCTCTCGACGCAGCCCTTGCCGCGCGGCACCTCCGCCTTCTGGTTCACGAGCGGCTCGTGCACGAAGCTTCGCGCCTTGTACGGGCAGGCCATCATGCAGTAGCGGCAGCCGATGCAGGTGTGGCGGTTGACGAGCACGATGCCGTCGGCGCGCTTGAACGAGGCTCCGGTAGGACACACGTCCACGCACGGCGGTGAGGCGCAGTGCTGGCACATCACCGGCACCGAGGCCTGCCGACCGGTCTTCACTTCCTTGATCTCGATCTTTCGAATCCACTGAGACGACGTGCGCGTGGGCGTCGGGTCAAGGCCGTTCTCGCGAGTGCAGGCATCGACGCAATCGGTACAACCGGCCGCGCACTTCGTGGTGTCGATCAGCAGGCCCCAGCGCACCTTGGGGTTTGCGCCGTCGCTCGCCCCGGGCGCCGGCGCCGCCTGGGCCGTCTCGATCAGGCGGATGCCCGGCGCGAGCATCACCCCGCCGAACGCGGCAGCGGCTGCGGCACCGAGGAATTCGCGGCGGCTCACGGCGTGTGCCCCTGGGCGGCTGTCGGCGCAGCGGCGGGAGTGGCCGACGACTCCCGCGCCTTCGCTCGTCCGTTATGGCAGTCGAAGCACTCGATCTTCACTGCGGCATAGCTATGGCAGGCCACGCAGAAGTCGCCCGGGTCGCGCGCCACGCTGCTGCTCGTCGTGCTCGCATGGCATTCGATGCAGCGCTTCAGGCTGTGTTTCGCGCCGCGGATGTGACCATCGGCATCTTGGACGTGTTCGATCATGCGCATGTGCTCGCGTCGCATGATCGCCGGCTCGGCCAGGCATTGCGTGCCCGCGGCTGCCCGCGGCAGGACGGGTGCGAGGCCCGCGGCCACGGCGGAGACGGCCGTCGCGACCAGCGCGAGGGTGACGGACAGCACGGCGACCCGGCGCATGCTCGTTCCTTATTCCCCCAGCCCCATCTGGATGTAGCCGGTGGGGCACACGTCCTTGCAGATGTGGCAGCCAATGCACTTGTTGTAGTCGGTATCGACGTAGCGCCCGGTGGTCGACTTCGATTTCGACACCTTGAACACCGCGGTCTGCGGGCAGTAGACGACGCAGTTGTCGCACTCGAAACACAGCCCGCAACTCATGCAGCGCTTCGCCTCGGCGATGGCCTCGGCTTCGGTCAGCGCCAGCACGCGCTCTTCGAAGTTGTTCAGTGCCTGCTGCGCGTTGAGCGTGACGACCTTGCGCCGGTGGCGCGGCGTGTATTGGAAGTGGCCGAGGAACAGTTCCTCGTGGGGGATCACGTAGCGGTCGGAGCGGTTGTCGAAGTTGTGGATCGCGACGTTCGTGGAGTCGGTGCCGCGTATCGGCTCGTGGACCTCGCTGACCGTGAGCCCCTTCTCGACCAGCTTGCGCTGGATGTCCCACGTGTGCACGTCGATCTTGGGGCGCTTGTCCAGCGGTTCGCCGTGCAAGTGGCGGTCGATGCCGTCGGCAGCGATCGCGCCATGGCCGATCGCCGTGGTCAGCAGGTGCGGCCGCACCACGTCGCCGCCGACGAACATGCCCGGCTGACCCTGCACCTGGTAGTTCTTGTCGGAGGTGATCCCGCCCTTGCCGTTGTTGAGCATCTCCAGCCCGGTGAAGTCCACCGCCTGGCCGATCGCCGAAACGATCAGGTCGGCCTCGATGTCCACCTCGGTGCCCTCGATGGTCTTGATCTCGAGCCGGCCCCCCGCGATCTTTGCTTCGCAGCGCACGACGCGCAGGCCGGTGGCGCGCCCGCTGGCGTCGCGTAGCACCTTCACGGGCGCCAGCCCGCCGCGGATCGCGATGCCCTCGGACAGGGCGTGCTCGACCTCGTGACGGCTGGCCTGCATCTTCTCGACCTCGAAGATCGAGGTCAGCGTCACCTCGGCGCCCTGGCGTGCCGAGACCGCCGCCACGTCGTGGGCGGTGTATCCGGTGATCGCATGCTCGGGGCGGTCGCTCTCGTGCGCGTGCTCGATGTGGCCGAGGCGACGGGCAACGGTGGCCACGTCGATCGAGGTATCGCCGCCGCCGACCACGACGACGCGCTTTCCGACATGCCGCATGCGGCCGTCGTTGAAGGCCTTCAGGAACGCCGTGGCCGTGACCACGTTGGGCGCGTCCCAGCCCTCCACCGGCAGCGGCCGGCCCGACTGGGCCCCAAGCCCCAGGAAGACGGCATCGAAATCGGCGCGGATCTGCTCCATCGTCACGTCGGTGCCGATGCGGCAGTTCATCCGGGCCTCAACGCCCATGTCGAGGATGCGCTGGATCTCGGCGTCGAGCACGGAGCGCGGCGTGCGAAAGCCAGGAATACCGTAGCGCATCATCCCGCCGAGCTCGGCGCGCTCGTCGAAGATCGTCACCGAATGACCCTTGCGCGCCAGCTGGTAGGCCGCAGACAGGCCGGCCGGGCCACCGCCGATCACCGCGACCTTCTTGCCCGAGAGCTGCGTGGGCTTCGGGAAGGCGAGCTGGTTGGCGATCGCGTACTCGCCGAGGAAATGCTCGACCGAGTTGATGCCGACGAAGTCCTCGACCTCGTTGCGGTTGCAGCCCGACTCGCAAGGCGCAGGGCAGACACGGCCCATCACCGATGGCAGGGGGTTCGCCTCGGTGAGTCGCCGCCACGCGTACTCCTGCCACGGCATGCCGGCGGGCGGTTTCTCGATCCCGCGCACGATGTTCAGGTAGCTGCGGATGTCCTCACCCGACGGGCACGATCCCTGGCACGGCGGCGTGCTCTGGATGTACGTGGGGCACTTGTGTGAGTGGTCGGCGTCGAAGATCTCCTGCTGCCACGGCAACGGCTTGGAGTCGCCGTCCTTGTAGCGTCGGAAGTTCAGCACCTGCGCTTTCACCGTGTCGGCTTGACCGGACATGGGGTTCTCCTGGTTCTCGTTCAGTGCGGCTGGCCGAGCCGGATCGCTTTGCTCACCAGCTGGTGAACGCCACCGACCATGCTCATGTCGAAGCCGTAATAGGGAAGCACCTTGGTGAACTGCGCCTTGCAGATCGCGCAGATCGTGGCCATGAAATTCACGCCGTGCCGGTCGACCACGTTGTTCAGCGCCTCCATGCGCGGCAGCGCACCCTTGACACGCAGCTCGAGCAGGTCATCGGTCAGCAAGCCGCCGCCGCCGCCGCAGCAGAAGGTGGCTTCGTGCGTCGTGCCCGGTGCCATCTCGTGGTAGTGGTTGGCCACCGCCCGGATGATCTCGCGCGGGATCGTGAACTGCCCGCCCGGCGCGTCGCCCATGCGCGAGCCGCGCGCGACATTGCACGAGTCGTGGAAGGTGATGATCCGGTCGTCGTTCTTTTCCTTGTCGAACTTCAGCGCGCCGCGCCGGATCAGGTCGTGCGTCAGCTCGCAGATGTGCGTGGGTTGCTTGTACCGCGGGTCGAGCTGTCGCTGCAACTCGATCGCGAACGGGTCCTTGCCGCCGGCGCCGATACCCGCCAGCGTGTTCCAGAAGCTGTAGGCGACACGCCAGGCGTGGCCGCACTCGCCGACGACGATTCGCCTGGCGCCGAGCTCCAGCGCGGCCTCGCGGATGCGCAGCGCGATCGTGCGCATCTGCTCGTAGCTGCCGATGAACAGACCGAAGTTGCCGGCCTCGGAGGCCTTGGACGACAGCGTCCAGGTGATGCCGGCGGCGTGGAAGACCTTGGCGTAGCCGATCAGGCTCTCGACGTGCGGCTCGCTGAAGAAGTCGGCCGAAGGCGTGATCAGCAGCACCTCGGCACCAGCGACGTCGAGCGGGAAGCGCACGTCGACGCCGGTCTCCTCCTTCGTGTCCTCCTCCAAGCCCGCGAGTGTGTCCGCGAGTGCCGGCTCGGGGATGCCGAGGTTGTTGCCGATGCGGTGGACCTTGCCGATGATCTCGTTGGCGTACTTCTGCCCGAGACCCACCGCGTCCATGATCTCGCGCGCGGCCATCGTCACCTCGGCCGTGTCGATGCCGTAGGGACAGAATACGCTGCAGCGGCGGCACTCGCTGCACTGGTTGAAGTAGCTCCACCACTGGTCGAGCACGTCCTTGCTCATGTCGACCGCGCCGACGAGCTTCGGGAAGTGCTTGCCGGCGAAGGTGAAGTAGCGCCGGTATACCGAGCGCATCAGATCCTGGCGCGCCACCGGCATGTTCTTCGGGTCGCCGGTGCCGAGGTAGTAGTGGCACTTGTCGGAGCACGCGCCGCAGTGCACGCAGGCGTCCATGTACACGCGCAGGCTGCGGTACTTGTCGAGCAACTCGCCCATCTTGGCGATCGCACGCTGCTCCCAGCCCTCGGTGAGCTCGCCCGGGAAGCCGATCGCGGTCTGGATTTGCGGGCTGGCGACGTAGGGCTTGCTGTGCGCCATCGCCCCTTCGGCGACCAGCGGGATCACCGGATAGGGCTTGAGCTTGGGTGTCTCGAAGGCGGCGGTGGCCATGACGCTATTTCTCGAGCGAGGCAGCCCAGGCGGCGAGGTGGCGCGCTTCGCGAGCGTTGTCGGACTGGTTGCGCGTCGGGCTGAAGAACATGCCCGGCGCATGAAGCAGCTTGCTGATCGGGAAGACAACCATCAGCGTGGCGACCAGCAGCAGGTGCAACAGGAGCAGGGGGTCCGCCGGCAGCGGCTGCCAGTCGAATCGCATCAGCCCGAGCATGAACGCCTTGAGCGCAATGATGTCGGTCCTCGCGACAAAGCGCATGCCCAGCCCCGACATTCCGATCGCCAGCAGCAGCGCCAGGTGCAGGTGATCCGATGGCGTGGAGATGTAGCGCACGCGGTCGACCAGGAACCGTCGCGCCCACAGGCCGCCGAGCCCGGCCACCATCGCGAAGCCCGCGTACGTTCCGAATGCCTGCACCCAGATCACCGGCGTCCATACCGGCTGCTGGAAGTAGCGCAAGTGCCGCAGCACGACCAGCAGCAGCGCCGCATGGAACATCCAGCCGAAAAGCCACGTCCACTTGCTCGACTTGAACAGGCTCTCGAAGAACACGACCTCGCGTACGAGCCGCAGGGCCACGCCGCCGCGTGTGACCGGCGCCGGCGTGGTCGGAATCTTCAGAGGCGCGGGCGTGTGCACGTAGCTGCGGATCTTGACCCCGAGCCCGAGCACCAATATTGCCGTCGCTGCGTAGAACAGCAGCGCGTAGGCGATGGTGAGGGCGGACATGCGGCCCCGAAAAGGTGTCGCGACGCGGGGAGGATCAGACGCAGCCGGTGGGCTTGGGCAAGCCCGCGATCTTGCAGGCCTGCTTGGCGGGGCCGTACGGGAACAGTTCGTACAGGTACTTGCTGTTGCCCTTGTCGGGGCCGAGCTGCTTGCCGATGGCCTTGGTCAGCACGCGCACCGCGGGCGCGATCTGGTATTCGTTGTAGTAGTCACGCAGGAAGTTCACGACCTCCCAGTGGTTGGGCGTCATCTCGACGTTCTCCGTCTTGGCGATGACGTTGGCGACTTCCTCGTTCCACTCGCCAAGATTGACCAGATAGCCCTCTTCGTCGGTCTCGTAGGTCTTGCCGTTCACTTCGATGCCCATGGGGTTCTCCTGGTGCGAATGGGTTGGGGTGCGCAGCCGGCGTCAGAGCCACGACTGGCTGGTGGGATGCTCGACCACGAGGTCGACGAAGCCGGCATAGTCGACAGCCGCGACGCCGGCGACCAGAGCGCCGGCCATGCCGCGCGCCTCGAGGTCGGGTTGCAACGCGTAGATCTTGAGGCGGTCCACGGCGCTGGCGATGCCTGCCATGACGGCGCCGCCGGCGGTCGCGGCGTATACGCCGTCCTCGATCAGCAGCAACGCGTCACCGTCCCGCGCGAGCCGCAGGGCACTCTCGAGTGACGCGGTCTGGCGGTGCGATTTATTGACGATGTGCAGCATGGCGCTCCGTCCTCAGAAGCTCAGGACCACGTCCTGCTGTTGCATCAGCTCGGACATCTCGGCGGTCGACAGCACCTCGACCGGGACGAGCAGGTCGGCCTCGGTCAGGCCACGCGACTCCATCGACTCGCGCTCGACGTACAGTTTCTCGACGTCGTAGCCCTCCAGGGCGCGATAGGTCGGAGAGAAGTTCTTGATGCCGATGTTCTTGCTCTGCTGGCCCTTGACCAGCTCGTAGATGCCATCGTCGAGGAAGGCCAGGCTCACGTCCTGGTCGAAGGTGGCGGCGATCAACACGACCTCGAGGCTCTCGAGGGCGTAGATCGTCCCGTAGGGCGCCTTGCGGTTGACGAACATGAACTTCTTCATGCGGCCTCCCGGCAGGCCGCGGCCCGATCGCCGGCGATGGCCCCGACGGGGAGCCGCGAACGCAGTGAGCGTGGTCGCGCCATGTCAGTCTCCGAAGGTGACCAGCCGGTCGGCCTTGATGCCGCTGTCCACGAGCTGGCCCAGCCCGGAGATGCGAAAGCCCGGCGCCAGCACCTCGTCCTTGATGCCGCGGCGCAGCGCGGCCGCCACGCACACCACCAGGTCGACCTTGTGCTCGGCGTTCAGCGTCGACCAGCGGTTCACGATATGGCGGTCATCCTGTGGCGGCTCGGTGAGCCGGGTCGCGTTGTAGACACCGTCGTGGTAGAAGAACACGCGCTGGATCTCATGCCCCTTGGCCAGCGCCGCAACGCAGAACTGGTAGGCGCTATCGCTGGCCTGGTGCGTGTAGGGCCCTTCGCTCACGAGCACTCCGAACTTCATGGGGCCGGCCTCAGAAGCGGATATGCGTCGACGCGTTCAGGCTGGAGCGCGAACCGCGCCAGTCGTCGATCAGGTACTTGGTGAAGGGCAGGTCGCACTTCTCGAAGAAGCGCGGCCAGCCGATGCGCTCGACCCAGTCGGCGATGCGCTCCCAGGAGCGCGCGTCGGCCTTGTAGGTGTAGAGGATTCGCTTGACGACTTCCGAAACCTCGGGCCAGCGCGGCGGATTGTTCGGCAAGCCCGAGGCGACCATCTTCATGAAGGTCGGCTTGCCGCGCGCATTGGAGTTCTTGCCGCCGACCCAGATCGCCAGCTTGGAGTGTTCCGGATCGTTGATCTGCATCGGCGGGCACGGCGGATAGCAGGCGCCGCAGCAGATGCACTTCTTCTCGTCGACTTCCAGCGACGGCTTGCCGTTGACCAGTGCCGGGCGGATCGCCGCGACCGGGCAGCGCGCGACAACGGCGGGCCGCTCGCACACGTTGGCCACCAGGTCGTGGTTGATTGTGGGCGGCTTCGTGTGCTGCACGATGATCGCGATGTCGGCCTGGCCGCCGCAGTTGATCTCGCAGCACGAGGTCGACAGGTGCACGCGGTTGGGCATGTCTTCGCGGATGAACTCGGTATAGAGGTCGTCCATCAACGCCTTGACCGCGCCCGACGCATCGGTGCCCGGGATGTCGCAGTGCAGCCAGCCCTGGGTATGCGCAATCATCGATACCGAGTTGCCGGTGCCGCCCACCGGGAAGCCGTTGCTCGTCAGCGCCTCGATCAGCGGGTCGACCTTGGCCGGGTCGGACACCATGAACTCGATGTTGCTGCGGATCGTGAACCGCACGTGCCCTTCGGCATAGGTGTCGGCGATGTCGCACAGCTTGCGGATCGTGTAGACGTCCATCTGGCGCTGCGTGCCGGCGCGCACCGTCCAGACCTCGTCACCGGTGTGCGACACGTGGTGCAGGACGCCGGGACGCGGCCGGTCGTGGTAGCGCCAGTTGCCGTAGTTCTTCAGCAGCGCCGGGTGCATGTACTGCCGGTTGTCCGGCACGCCGCTCTCGATGGGGGTACGCATGGCCATGGTCGTGGCTCCCTTGCTCAGGCCGCAGCCTTCTTGGCGTTGATGCGGGCGACTTCCTCGTCCCAGCCGTCGGTGCGGACGTAGGGGTTGGTCCGCGGCGTGGCGACCATGTTCGGATCGATGTCGATGCCGATGCCCTCGAGGAAGTTCACCAGCCCGATGCGCTCGATCATTTCGCCGGTGCGCTCGTGCTCGAGCGCGTTCTCGGCGAAGAAGTCGATCACCTTCTGGCCCAGCTCGACCAACGCCTCGTAGTCCTCATCGGTCTTGAGCGGCATGAACGGCACGACCACGGTGCCCATCAGGTCGCCGATCTTGAGCGTGCGCTTGCCGCCGATCAGGATCGTGGCGCCGGTGTCGGTTCCGTGCGCCAGCGCGCCGGTCATCACGTTGACGCAGTGCATGCAGCGCACGCAGTTGCTGTTGTCGATCTCCAGCGCGTGGGTATCGCTGACCTTCACGCTGGAGATGTGGTCGCCCTGGGCGACGTCCTTGATCTCCTTCAACATGATGGTCTTGGTCGGGCAACGCGTGATCACGTCGTTGACCAGCTCGTTCATGCCGTGCTTGGCGAGCCACTTGCGCGCCAACTCCTCGTCGGTGCGGATGTTGTCGCGCCAGGTGCCGATGACGGCCATGTCCGAGCGCTGGATCGAGTTCATGCAGTCGTTCGGACAGCCCGAGAACTTGAACTTGAACTTGTAGGGAAGCGCCGGACGGTGGATGTCGTCGAGAAAGGTATTGATCACCTGCCGGTGTGCACGCGCCTCGTCGTAGCAGCTCTGCTCGCAGCGCGACGCGCCGACGCAGGACATCGAGGTGCGCACCGCGGGGCCGGCGCCACCGAGGTCGAAGCCCAGCTCGTTGAGTTCGTCGAAGGCGTCCTGCACCTTGTCGGTCTTGGCACCCTGGAACATGATGTCGCCCGACTGGCCGTGGAAGGCGATCAGGCCCGAGCCGTGGCGCTCCCAGATGTCGGCCATCTTGCGCAGCACGTCGGTGTTGTAGTGCATGCCCGCCGGGGGCTGCACCCGCAGCGTGTGGAACTCGGCGGCATCCGGGAACACCGGCTTGTCGTGTTCGTCCTTGAGTTCAGTGAAGCGCGGGATCACCCCGCCGCCGTAACCGAAGACGCCGACCGTGCCGCCCTTCCAGTAGCCCTTGCGCGTTCGGTAGGACGTTTCCAGCTGACCCATCAGGTCGACCATGTAATCCTTGTCCTTCGCCAGGCGCTTCAGTCCGGTCACGAAGCTCGGCCACGGGCCGGACTCGAGCTGGTCCAGCATCGGCGTGTCATGCATCTTCTTGGCCATGGGCGGGTCTCCTTGCGAGTGCAGATGCTAGGCGCGGGCGAGGCATAGCCGCCATCACTCCGGTTGGGTACCGACGATAGACCGCTTCGGGGGGCGGGGCATTACCCAAAAGGGGTAGGCTGGCCTCACCCGTCGCGGTGATAGACGCAGGCAGACCGCCCCGCGCTCAATACGGCGGCATTGGAGAGCGCGATGACCCGAGTGACGCCGCTGGACAAGCTGCGTGTGCCGCTGGGCGGACAGGAGATCGAGTTGCAGCAGATCGACTACGACTCCGGCGGCATGAGCCTCCTGCGCACGCGCATCCGCGAAAAGAGCCGTTTCACGGTGTTCGAGATCGATCCCCAGACGGCTGCGGCATGGGGCAGCGCGCTGCTGCGTTGGGCGGATTCGCAGAAGGGAGCCGGCTGAGTTGGATTTCGCCTCGAGCACCGTCGTCGACGTGGCGTTCCCGCTGCGCGGCACGGCCTTGCCACGCGACCACCGCATGCTGCTGGCGCAGGCGCTGGCCGAGGTCGCTCCCTGGCTGGCGGACGACCCGCGTTCGGCGCTGCTGCCGGTGAAGGTCGTGCACGGCGTGGGCGATCCGGCGCTGCTGCCCGCGCGCGCGCGCCTGCTCGTGCGGGCAGCCCGCGAGCGCGCCCAGGCGCTGCGCGGCCTGTCGGGGCGACGGCTGCGGCTCGGCAACGACGAGGTCGTGCTCGGCGATCCTGTCGTGCGCGAGCTGCTGCCTCACGCGACGCTGTATGCACATTTCGTCGACGCTGCCGGAGCCGACGAGGCGACCTTCCTCGAGGCGACCGCGGCCGAGCTCAAGCGGCTGGATGCGGCCTGTCACTGTGTCTGCGGCCGCGAGCAATCGCTACGCGGACCCGGCCATGCGCTGCACGGCTTCAGCCTGTTGCTGCACGGCCTGCGCGCGGCGGCATCGTCGCGCGTGCTCGAACAGGGCCTGGGCGGACATCGGTGGATGGGCTGTGGCGTGTTCGTGCCGCACAAGTCGGCTGCAGCCGTCGGCGACTGAACAGCGTCAAACACCGAATCACGACACTGGAGGCGAACGACGATGGCGTATACCGTCAATGGCAACGAGGTCGAGACCGACGACCAGGGTTATCTGCTCGAGCCGGACTACGGCGAGGAGATCGTGCGCGTGATCGCTGCGGCCGAGAACATCGCGCTGACCGACGACCACTGGAAGGTGGTCGGCTACCTGCGCGACGAGTATCGGGAACACGGCCACACGCCCAATTTCCGCAACATGCTCAAGGGGCTGGCCGACGTGCTGCCGGGCTGCGACAGCAAGGCGCTGTACGACCTGTTCCCGCTCGGCCCCGCCAAGCAGGGGGCCAAGGTGGCCGGTCTGCCACAACCGCTGGGCAAGGGCGGCTACTGATGCGCTCAGTCCCGGTGACTGGCATGGCCCCCTCGCAGGGCCGCGATCAGCTTGGGCCGGCCCGGCGCCGCCGGGTCTGAACGGCATGGCCACCAACCTGCGCATCAAGGCCCACTGGTTCAAGCCGGACCAGCCGAAGAGCGCCGAGCAGAACGCCAGCGCGATGGCCTTCATCGCCTGGCGCGTGGCGCTGAACATGCTCAAGCGCATGCGCGAGGCGCGCTTCGACATCGACGCCGGCCCGGCCTACTTCGGCTTCGTTCGCGAGGTGCTCGTGTTCCTGCTGGCGGGCGTCGACCGCATGGCCTACGCGAGACTCGGTGGCGAAAGGCGCGTCGCATTCACCAGCGCGCTCGTGCGGCGCGTGGCCGAGATCCTGCGCGACAACGAAGCCGATCTGCTCGGCCCCGCGAACGCTGCCGGCGGCGCGGACTACCGCGACCTGTTCATCGACCAGTTCAACGAGCTGAGCGTGCACTATGCCGAGTTCGGCTGGTCAGAGGACGAGGGCCCCGACTTCG
>JAOUIM010000457.1 GCA_029884035.1 Aquincola sp.
GCGCGTGCAGCATGGGCGCAAGATCCGGGTGCTTCGACGCCGTGGCGATCAAGTAGGGCTCGAGCCGGATGTCGAAGAAGATGCGATCGGTGTCGAACTGCGCGGCCAGGTCGGCGTGCGCGGCAGAGTACGCGTGGATGCCCGCGACCGTGCGGCCGACCGCCTGCGCCGTGGCGACCTCGGCCAGCCCGCCTCGCAGCTGTTCCTTCCAGAGAGGGTGGTCCGACGGCGGGAGGTAAGACATGACCAGCACGCCGAGAATCGGGTGCTGGCCCATCACGCGAGGCACGCTGCCCGGCACGGCAGCCTCGGCCACTTGCATCCAGCGCGCTTCGTACTGGTTGCGCTCGATCGGGGCGCGCCAGTCGGCCGCCACGCGCAGCCGGGGCAGCGCCCGCTTGGCACACACCGGGCCCTGCAGCGTGTCGATGCGCCAGATGTCGGAGGACACACCGCCGGTCAGCGGCACGCCGCACAGCGCCTCGCCGTCGGCCAGCCCCAGCTCGCGCAGGGCCTGGGCGAACTGCGGCGGCACGGGCCGAGTGGCTTCGGTCATCAGGTGTCGTGGCCGCGGCCAGCCTCCACCAGCCTGACCAGTGCGTGCAGGGTCTGGTTGACCGGCGTGGCAACGCCGAGTTCGGCGCCCCGGCGCACGACGAATCCGTTGAGGTGATCGATCTCGCTCGGCTTGCCACGCGCCATGTCCTGCGCGGTGGACGAGAGTTGCGCGGGCATGGCCCGCGCGATGCTCGCCATCGCCTCGAGCGCGGCGTCCAGCGGCAGGTGCTGCCCCTCGGCCTGCGCCACCGCCACCACCTCGCGCACCACGGCGCGTTGCACCTCGACGATCGCCGGCAGCGCAGCCATCTGGCCATAGGGCATCTGCGCCAGGCCAGAAATCGCGTTGTAGGCGCAATTGACCATCAGCTTGCTCCACAGCTCGGCCATCACGTCGGGCGAGATGCGCACCGGCACCTGCGCCGTCGCGAACAAGTCGACCACGTCCTGCAGGCGTTGCCGATGTCGCACGTCAGCGGCCTGCGCCGCGTCGAGCGGGCCGATCACCAGATCGCCACGGCCGTGATGCGTCACGGTGCCGGGCTCGGGCATCGCGGTGGCCACGTACACCACCGTCGGCACCACGGCCTGGCGCACATGGCGCGCGATCGTCGCGGCGTTGTCGACGCCGTTTTGCAGGCTGAGGACCAGCGCATCGGCACCGAGCAGCGGTGCGAGCTGGCGCGCGACCGCCTCGGTGTCGGTGGACTTGACGCAGAACAGCACGAGGTCCGCAGACCGCGCGGCCGCCAGCTCGGTCGATGCCGCCACCCGAATCGTCTCGACACGCCCCGCCATGTGCAATGCGAGCCCGCGGCCCTCGACCGCCTGCACGTGCGGCGCACGCCCGATCAACGTGACCGGGTGGCCGACACGCGCGAGCATCGCGCCGAAGAAGCTGCCGACCGCACCCGCGCCGACGACAGCGATGGAACGAAAGGGTGGGGGCACGTCGGGACCACCTCCGCGAGGTCAGTTCTTGGCGATGCGTCCAGTATGCAGTGGCCGCATCGGTTGCGCCCGGCGGAAGCGGTCAGTGCGACGCGGTGTAAGCCGGCGCCGGCTGCGTGAAGTACGCGTGCAGGATCTGGTAGACCATCAGGTAGTTCTTCTGCTGGAAGCTCGCATGGCTGATGCCGTTCATCACGGTGAACTGCTTGTCCGGCGAGGGCAGCTTGACGAAGAAGTCGATCAGGTCATCCATCGACGCGATGCCGTCGAACTGGCCGCGCAGCACGACCGTCGGCACCGTGATCCGCGCGGGGTCGACCACGGGCAACTTGCTGCACATGTCGATGTAGGTGCCGTTGGGCATCGAGTCGTCAAGCGCGAGGATTGCGTCGGCGAACGCCTCGACGGTCGCCTTGTCGGCGCAATCGGGGTGGTCGCGGTTGAAGATCGAATGCACGAAGGCGCGGTCGATCGGGCGCCGCTTGCTGGCCAGGAACTCCGGCAGCTTCTTGCGCCGCTGCTCGAGCGTGGGTGCGCCCGCACCGGTCCAGACGAACGCGTCGAGCGCCAGCCGTGCGACGCGTTCGGGGTGCCGCTGCGCGAACAGCGCCGCGCGCAGCGCGCCCGAACTGATGCCGTAGGTCAGGAAGCGCTTCACCCCGCGCGCGGCTGCGATGTAGTCGGTGGCCGCTTTCAGGTCGTCGGCGCCGTTGGCGATGTCGCAGTAGATGTCGCGGTGCTTGGCACTGCGGCCATAGCCTTCCATGTCGACGCACCAGCAGACGAAGCCGCGCTCGGCGAACCAGTCCATCACGCTCGAGTGCGGGCGTCCGGGCACGCTGAGGTCGAAGGTCGGCTGCGACGCCATCGACGAGCCGTGCACGAAGAGCACGGCAGGTTTGCCGTCCTGTTTCCCCGGCGAGCCGACGAATTTCTCCCAAAGGAAGAGCTTCACGTCGCCGTCGGGCGTCTTCTTGTGCGTCCAGTGCTCGACGCCAGTGACTTGGGCCATGTGAATGTCCTGTGGTTTCAATCGATCTTCGCGCCGGTGTCCTTGACGACCTTGGCCCAGCGCTCGCGCTCGGCGCGGAAGTAGCTGTCCATCTCGGCCGGGGTGGAGCCGACGATCTCGATGCCAGCCTCCCGAAAGTACCCTTGCACATCGGGCGCGGCCAGCGCGGCCTTCGATTCCTTGTACAGACGCTCGACGATCGGTGCAGGCGTGCCCTTGGGCGCCAGCAGGCCCATCCACACGTAGGCTTCGTAGCCCGTCAATCCCGACTCGGCCAGCGTCGGCACGTCGGGCAGTTGCGGCGAGCGGTTGATGCCGCTGACCGCCAGTGGGCGCAATTTGCCGGCCTTGATGTGGCCGACCATGCCGGCGGTGCCCGGAAACGCCAGCGACACCGTGCCGGCGAGCAGGTCGGTCGTGGCTTGGCCGCTGCCGCG
>JAOUIM010000071.1 GCA_029884035.1 Aquincola sp.
CCTCGAGCATCCTGCTCGGCGAGGGCCGCGGCTTCGAGATCGCACAGGGGCGGCTCGGCCCCGGCCGTATCCACCACTGCATGCGATTGATCGGGCTGGCCGAACGCTCGCTCGAGCTGATGTGCCAGCGGACGACCTCGCGTGTCGCATTCGGCAAGCCGGTGTCGCAACAGACCGTGACGCAGGAACGCATTGCCGAGGCGCGCTGCCAGATCGAGCAGGCACGCCTGCTCACGCTGAAGGCGGCGTGGATGATGGACCAGGCCGGCAACAAGGCCGCAAAGGCCGAGATCGCGATGATCAAGATCGTGGCACCCAACATGGCCTGCCGCGTGATCGACTGGGCGATCCAGGCGCATGGCGGCGCCGGCATGTGCCAGGACGTCCCGCTCGGCTACTTTTACACGCTGGCGCGCACGCTGCGCTTCGCCGACGGACCCGACGAAGTGCACCGCAACGCGCTGGCGAAGATCGAGCTCGGGCGCCAGGCCGCCTGAGCGCCCCTCAGCGCGGCGCGTCGGGATCGGGGGCGGGCATCGCGCTCGGTGCGCCCCAGGTGCTCGGGCGCTCGCTGCCGATCGCGCCACGAGCGACCTCGGCGCCCACGTGGCGCGCCGCTGCCGCTGCTGCCGCCCCGAGCGCAATCGCCGTCTCGAGCGTCGCCGGATCGGGCTGCGCCAAGGCCGTGCGCAACACGAAGCGCCCGCGCTGCACGACCATCACGAAAGGCGCCGCATCATCGGGCCACGACTGCTCGCCCCGCAGGCGCTGCAGCAGCGCGCCCTCGACCCACATCGGCGCTGCAGCGGGGCGGTTGGCGAGCACCACGAAGCGATCGGGAAAGGACGGCAGCGCCGAACGCGGCATCTTCGGGTACAGCACGAGCCAGCGCATCTCCTCGGGTGTCTGATCATCGATCCGCGTCTGCGCGCCCTCGGTGAACTTCTCGTAGACCTCGCGCTCAAGAAGCGTCACCAGTTCGCGCGAGGCCAAGAGCATCTGCAAATCGCCGGCTTCGCCGATGTCGCTGCGCAGGCGCAACTCGAAGCCTTCGATGTAGCCGCGCTGCGAGGGCCCCCACTCGAGGCGCCACCCTCCCGCACCGGGCTCGACGACGAAGCCCTCGGCGCCCTTGCTCGTTGCGAAGCGCAAGCCCTGCGTCGCGGCCCATTCGCGCACGTCGCGGATGGCATCGCTGGCAACGCTGGGCGGAGCGCCGAACCAGCGCCTGAAGGGATTTTGCATCGCTGCTAGAGTGCGTCGAAATCGCAGGAGTTCGCGTCTTGATCGAAGTGTATTCGTGGGCCACGCCCAACGGGCACAAGGTGCACATCATGCTCGAGGAGTGCGCGCTGCCCTATCGCGTGCATCCGATCGACATCGGCGCGGGCGACCAGTTCTCGAAGGAGTTCCTCGCCATCAGCCCCAACAACAAGGTCCCTGCGATCGTCGATGCCGACGGACCCGACGGACAGCCGATCTCGCTGTTCGAATCGGGCGCGATCCTGTTGTACCTTGCTGCCAAGGCGGGACGTTTCCTGCCCGCCGACGTGCGCGGCAAGTACGAGGTGCTTCAGTGGCTCATGTTCCAGATGGCCGGCGTGGGCCCGATGCTCGGCCAGGCGCATCACTTCCGGATCTATGCAGCGGAAAAGATCCCCTACGCGATCGACCGCTACACGAACGAGGCGCGGCGCCTGTACGGCGTGATGGACACGCGGCTCGCGAAGTCGAAGTACATCGGCGGCGCCGAGTACTCGATCGCCGACATCGCGATCTTTCCCTGGCTGCGCTCGTGGAAGAACCAGGGCATCGACTGGGCCGAGTTCCCGCACCTCAAGGGCTGGTTCGACGAGATCGCCACACGGCCTGCGGTGATGCGCGGCATCGAGGTGCTGGCCGGCGCACGCAAGGCGCTGACCGGCGACAAGGCGCGCGACGTGCTGTTCGGTGCCACCCAGTACGCGCGCCACTGAAGGCGCGGCATCACCGTCACTCGAAGCGCTGACCTTCCTTCCAAGTCCTGGCGTCGTCCAGAGTCATCGCCGCCGGTGACTTGGCCTTGTGGTCGCGCGAATACGCCAGGAACGTGCGCGAGCGTGTCGTCTTCGGGTCCAGCGCGGAAGCAAGGATCGCTGCCGTGCGCTGCTGGCTCAGCACGCCCAGCGCAGCGACCGTGGCCTCCCGGCGCTGCCAATCCGTGCCGTACTCGTACGCCAACTCGAAAAGGCGCCCAGCGCGTTCACCCACCGACTTGTCCTTCTCGAGCAGCTTGGCGCGCACGCCGGCCACGATCGTCTGCCACTCGGCGTCGGGCAGCGATGCGAGCTGTTCGGGCAGGCGCTTGATCACGGCATCGGCGCGCGCATCCAGTTCGTCGGCTGAATAGTCACCGGACTGGATGATGAAGTAGGCGAATTGCGAGTGGCCTTCGTTGCCCGCGCCGCCGAAGACGATGTAGCCAAGCTGCTGCTTGGTGCGCAGTTCGGTGTAGACCGGCGGTCCCATGAACGCCGCCAGCGCCAGCGTCGCCGCGCGCATTTCCGGTGTGTCCGACCCGAGCACCAGCTCGCGCCGGAAGGCGGAATTGTTCACTTGCAGGTTCTCGGCGACGCGCAACGTCCGGCCCGGTGGTACCGCCAGCAGGCGTCGGCGCAGGAGATCCGCCTCGGGCAAGGGCGCCGGGCGCAAGGCCGCCGCCGCCTTTCTCGCAGCGGCGACAGCGTCGTCCGCCGAGAGATTGCCATAGCTCAAGGTCTCGAGCTTGCCTCGCGCGTACAGGGTGCGTGCGAATTCCTTTAGCTGTCCCAGTGTCAGCCCGCGGGCCACCGGCAGCAACTCGTCGGGCCGGTAATGGAACTCGCGCACGAGGCGCCGCCGCGTTTCCTGCTGCGTCATGTAGGCGTCAACGCGGTCGAACGCGGACAGCTCGCGCAGCAGGCGGTCCTTCAGCGCCGCGTAGCGGTCGGCGGACAGCGGGCAGTCGCGCAGTCCGGAGAGCACCGAATCGAGCAGGCGCCCGGCCGACGCGTCATAGCCCTCGATGCTGATCTGCACGCCCTCGAGCGACGCACCGAAACCGAACTGGAGCCCGGCCTCGGCCGCTGCATAGGTCGTCTCGTTGAGCGACTCCTTGACGCAAGCCTCGTAGAACCGCAGCAAGGCAGCATTGCGCAGCGTGGCCATCGCACGCGGCAGCCGCAGGCGCAACTGATAAGCCAATTGCGGCCGCTGGAACTCGGTGTCTTGCGCGTGGTACAGCGTCAGCGTGGGCTCATCGATCAATCGTGCTGGCTCGATCGGCAGCACCTGCGTGCGCGCGGGAACGAACGGGTTCGGTGCCGGCAGTCGAATCGCGGCAACCAGAGGAACCTGTGCCAGCGCCGTCCAGGCCGGACCGGTGTCTTCGACATAGCTGTAGCGCGTACCGAAATATGGCTCGACCTTGTCGACTGGCAGACCCTTGGCCACCAGCGTCACCAGAAGGTTGTCGCGCCGTAGCTGGCCAAGCACCTTTTGCACCGCCGCCGGATCCTCGCGCAGCCAGAGATACGGCACACGCTCGGCAATCTCGATCGGGTAGTCCATCAGCTGGTTGGCCAGCGCAGTTGCCAAGCCCGCCCCTTCCCCCTTGTCGCGGAAGCGCTCATCCAGCAGCGCCATCGTGCGCCGCTCGTTAAACAGATGAGGCGGCACGCCGCTGCGCTGCACCAGGTCGATCGTGGCGAACACCATCGACAGCACCCGCTCGTACTGCGCAAGCCCCTGCGGCGTCAGGTTGATGGTGATGTCGAAGGACCCATAGTCCGGCGTGTCGGCGTCGGGACCCGCGCTGAGCCCGGTGGCCAGTCCCTCGGTCTTCAACGCGGCCAGCAGGCTGCCGGCGCCCTCGTTGCCGAGCACGAAGCCGATCAGCTCGGCCGGCTTGCTGCCGGCCTCACCGCGCAGGTCGGGCAGCGCGAAACTGAGCGTCATGCGGCGCAGATCCTTCACCGGCTCCATGCGCAGGATGCGCAGCGCGGACTTTGGCGGCAGGTAATCAGGAGGGTAACGCAGCTCGGGACGCTGCAGGTCGGGCACCGGTCCGAAGTGGCTGCGCGCCCACGCCTCGAGCCGATCAAGGCTCGCCGGCCCCGTCAGCGCCAGCGTCATGCGGTTGGCGCTGTAGTAGCGGCGGTGGAACGCCAGCAGCTCCTCGCGCGTCGTGCCCTTGAGCGTCTCCGTGCTGCCGATGTTGAAGTTGCGCGCCGGATGGCCCGGCCGGTAGACCGAGTTGCGCAGCGCGAATTCGCGCCAGCTGTCGTTCTCGAGGTTCTTCTGGAATTCCGAGTTGACCGCATTGACCTCACGCTCGTTGAACTCGGGTGTGAACTTCGGCGCAATGAAGAACTGCGCGAAGCGGTCGAGCGCGCCCTCGAAGGCATCGGGCCGGATCTCGAGGTGGTAGTTCGTCCGATCGCGGGCCGTGTAGGCGTTGTTGTAGCCGCCGTTGCGTTGAAGGTACTCGCCGAACTCCTCGACTGACGGGTACTTCTCGGTGCCCAGGAAGAGCATGTGCTCCAGGTAGTGCGCCAGCCCAGGCCGTTGCGGCGGGTCGCTCAGGCTTCCCACGCCCACCGCCACCGCGGCTGACGCCACGTTGAGCTTCGGGTCGGACAGCAGCAGCACCTTCATGCCGCTGGGCAGCACGAATCGGCGGTACTGCGACTGGTCGTTCGGCGCTGTGTCGCGTGGCGGCACGGCCGCGATGTCGATCGCCGCGGGCAGATGCTCGTGCCGCGACACCCCGGCGACCGTGGCGAGCGGCAGAGCAACAAGAAGCCCGGCAATCAGGCGAATGAAGGAATTCATGGGTCAGGTGCCATTCAGCGGATCGAACTCGGCCGGCAGTATCGCCGAGCACGAAAACACCTGCGCCGCACGGCGTATCGGCGATGCGGGTCCGAATCAGCGCGCCAGCCGCTCGGCAAGCGCCGCGTCGTCCAGTGCGGTGCAGTCGAGCGTGAGCGTGCGCAGGACGGCCTTCTGCGCCTGTTCGCCGAGGTGGTGCTTGAGCCGCCCGAGGAACGGCGCCGCCGCCACCAGGATCAGGCCGGCGCAACGCCCGTCGGCCACGCCATGGTCGAGCACGCGGGCCACCTCGCGCGCGAAGCGATCGTGCTCGCGCTCGCGCGGATCGGTGCGCGGCTGGTACGCCGCGCCTGCAAGGCCCGGAGCGCCGCCCTCGACATGCCCCGGCCGATCGCCGCCCAGCTCGACACCCTTCTGCCGGCTCTGCGGGTGCACGAGGTCGGCGACGTGCTCGTAATGCGTGCGCCTGGGCGGGCGCTGGCGCGTGGGGTCGGGTTCCTCGAGCACCCGCGCGCGCGCGGAATTCGCAACAACGATCCAGTTCTTCACTTCATGCTTTCGTTAGCCATCTCGTCAATGCAAGCAGACACCTCGACGCGCCGGTCGTGATTGAGCCTACGCAAGCCCCGCGCCTCAGGCGGCGCGTCGGGTGGCCCTCGCACCGCCGGCCGGCCCCTGCACGACGCGGCGAAGCTTTCCGCTCGCCGCCTCGCGCCGGGGTGGTTCGGCGCAGAAGCTGCACCGCGTGGACGTGACGCCCTGTGCAGCAAGGTAGTGCCCGATCGCCGCCTGGCAGCGGGCGAACGCGGCGGCAGGATCCGTCACTGCGGGCTCGAAGCGAAGCTCCAGCGTGTGTCCGCCGCGCCGTGCATGGTCGATGACCTGGAACTGCGTGACCCGCGCGCCCTCCTCGATCGCCGTCTCCAGCGCGAGCGGCAGGATCGCGACCGGCTGGCGGCGAGTGTCGGGAAGGTGCAGCGTGTCGCCGCTGCGACCTTCGACCTCGACCCGAGTGAAGGTGCTGCCGCAGCGGCAGCGGCCGGGCAGCACGCGCACGCGATCGTCGAGCTGGTAGCGGATGATCGGCTGGATGCGGTTGGCCAGGTTGGTCACCAGCGTCGTGTGCGACAGCGTGCCGGGCGGCACGGGGCGCAGGTGCTCGTCGACGGGCTCGAGCACGACCCAGTCGTCATTGAGGTGCAACTGACCCTGGCCGCACTCCCAGGCGATCGAGAAGCACTCGGAGGCACCATAGCTGTTGCGCACCGTGCACCCGAAGGCGGACTGCACCTCCTCGCGCTGCGCGCTCGACAGCTGCTCGCCGCCGACCCAGATCTCGTGCAGCCGCAGCGCCAGCGCACCCGCGCGCTGCAGCGGCGCCAGGGCCTCGGCCACACTGGGGTAGGTGATGAGCACGGTCGGACTGAACTGCTTGACTTGCGTGGCGACGTCGCGAAGCGGCTGCAGCACCGAGATGATCGCGATGCGCGGCTGCAGCGGGGCCGGCACGATGCGGCGCAGGCGCTCCATGCTGACCACGCCCGCGAAATGACCGCCGCAAGCCCCGACGAACGCAAAGCGGTGATCCAGGCCCCACAGTCCGAGCGCCGGCTGTGCGGGCGCGGCACCGCGCATTCGCAAGGCATCGATCGCGTCGTAGGCCGCCAGGCTCGCCGCGTCCTGCACGAACCAGCCGGGCACGCCGCTGGTGCCCGAACTGCTCCACAAGAGGTAGTCGCCCCCGAGCCAGCCGTCGCCTACGGTTTTCGCATCTGCGAGAAAGGCCTCGGCCGCCGCGCGCGTGATGCGGCGGTCGGTGGCCCAGTCATCGAAGCCCTGCATCAGTTCGCACTTGTCGATTGGCGCGAAATCCTCGAACGCGTGCGCGCCGCCTGAGCGCCGCCGGTACAAGGGCGACCCTCGCCGCGCCGCACCGAGCAATGCCGCCAGGCGTTGCGCGCGCAGTGAGCACGACAGGGGCGGCCACGCGCCGGCGAGCCAGGTCTCGTTCCAGGCCCTCACCCACAGCCACGGGTCGAACGGCGGCGAGGGATGGACCGGGCTCACGCGGCTCTCCGGCCACGGCGGAAGGCTCCGACGGCGATCGTCGCGAGCCCCGTCGGCACATCACCCCCGGCCTGCAGGCCGCAGCCGGTGGCTCGATCCACAGGCGGGCCGGGCATCGTCATGGGGCCGATTCTTTGCTTGAGGGACATGACCGACTTGCGCGAGGTCAACCATGCCCCGGACCGCGTCATCTAGCTTGCGTCCGTGATCCCGCCCCTGCCCAGCCACTATCGCGCGATGGCGTTAACCCGGCGCGGGGATCCGGTCCTGCGCGCGATTGACCTTGCGCTGGCGCCTCCCGGCCCGGGCGAGCTGCTGTTGCGCGTGGCCCGCTGCGGCGTCTGCCGCACCGACCTGCACCTGGTGGACGGCGAACTCAAGCTGTCGCAGTGGCCGCGGGTGCCCGGACACGAGGCCGTGGGCACCGTGGTGGCCGCCGGTGCGGGATGCCGGCGCTTCGCGCCGAGCGCACGCGTCGGCGTGCCCTGGTTGCACGCGACCTGCGGTGCCTGCGACTGGTGCCACCGCCAGCGCGAGAACCTGTGCGAGGACGCGCACTTCACCGGGTGGACTGTCGACGGCGGCTATGCGCAGTACCTGCGTGCACGCGAGCGATTCTGCTTCGCGCTGCCCGAGCGCTACAGCGACGACGAGGCAGCCCCGCTGTTGTGCGCCGGCCTGATCGGCTGGCGTGCGCTCGCGATGGCGCCCGAGGCGCGCACGCTCGGGCTCTACGGCTTCGGCGCCGCGGGTCATCTGGTCGCCCAGGTGGCGCTGCAGCAGGGCCGAAGCGTCTACGCGTTCACGCGCCCCGGCGACGAGGCCGCGCAGGCGCATGCCCGCGAGCTCGGCGTGCACTGGGCGGGCGGCTCCGACGACAAGCCACCGTCACCGACCGACGGTGCGCTGCTGTTCGCCCCGGTCGGCGACCTGGTGCCGATCGCGCTCGCGCACAGCCAACCCGGCAGCACGATCGTCTGCGCCGGCATCCACATGAGCGACATTCCGCGCATGCCCTACGCCCTGCTGTGGCGCGAGCGGTGCGTGCGCTCGGTGGCGAACCTGACGCGCCGCGATGGCGAAGAGTTCTTCGCCTGGTCCGCCTCGCACCCGCTGGTCATCCGCACCGAGGTCTTCGCCCTGGCCGACGCGAACGAGGCGATTGCGCGCCTGCGCAGCGGCCAGGTCACCGGTGCGGCCGTGCTCGACTGCCGATGAGCCTGCGTGCCGGGGCCGGCACGCTCACGCCGGCTGCGCGGGGGCCGTCTTCGACGGCACCAGCAGCTGGGCGATCGAGCCGATGCCCGCGATGACCGCGAGCAAGGCGACGAATCCGCCCACGAACGGCACGCTGCCCAGCAGCGCGAGCACGAACACCGCAGCGACCGCGCTGCCGATGTGCCAGGCCTTGCGATCGAGCCCGTCGGCACGCCATCGCACGAGGCCCCATTGCCCGAGCGCGATCCCGCTCGCGGCATAGCCCACGATCAGCAACGCACCGTACAGCAGGATGGCGAGCAGCGCGATCGGAATGCCGACGATGCTGATCAGCAGGATCAGCACCGCCGCCGGGATGCAGACCAGGGCGATGAACCCCCACAGCAGGCTCCACCCGAATCGCGCGCGCCAGACCTCGCCGGCGCGGCGGAACAACCCAGGCATCGCCGCCACCAGCGCGGCGGCCAACGCCATCAGCCCCAGGGTCCAGAACCAGCCCGGGCCGACCCAGCGCGAGCGCTCCCGGCGCCCTTCACGCGAGCCGATGCCACCGGGCGCCGATGCCGAGCGTCCCGGCAGCGCGAGCCGCTGCACGCCGCCGGCGACCTGCGCCGCAGGGTCCAGCACGATCTCGTCGCCGCTGCGGTAGCGCAGCGCACCGCCGATGCGCGCATTCGGCCCGAGCCGCAGCGACCCGGCATTCGATTCGACGTCGCCGTCGACCGGACCATCGATCGTCACGCGCCCGCCGTTCGCACTGACCGCACCCTTGACCGCGCCGCGCAGCGACACCTGCCCTCCGGCGACCGTGACGTTCCCAGTCACCACCGCCTTGGGTCCGAGGTCGATCTGCCCGCCGGCCGCCCGGACGTTGCGGCCGACCGCGGCGTCGATCACGACGCGGCCGCCCGCCGCGTACACGTTCTGCCCCACGGGCGCCGCGATGCGCAGGTGGCCTCCCGCCGCGACCGCGTCGCCCTTGACCTCGGCATCGAGATCGATGTTGCCCCCTGCGGTGATCAGGTCGCCCGCCACCGGCCGATCGACGCGCACCGCACCGCCGAACACGAAATGATCGGATCCCATGTCGCGTGTGCTGACATCGTCATCGGCCTGAACCGATACTGCGACGCCCAGCAGCACGACAGCCATCCATCCACCCAGCTTCATCGCAGCTCCTCGAGATTTGGCCCGCCTGCGAAGCTTGCCCTCGGAAGTCCTGGCCGGATTGAGTTGGATCAGCACCTGCCGAGCCGTCCGCTGCGGTTGACGGGGCGCAACGCAGGCTCGCGATGCCTGCCTAGACTCGATTTCCATGCGTGAGGCGCCGGGGTTCGGTAATGCGGTGCGATCTGTTCCATCGCCCGATGGCACTCGCGAGCCGGTGTTCGTCGCCCGCGGACTGTGCAAGACCTACGGTAGTGGTGACGTGCAGGTGCGCGCGCTGCGCGACGTCGATCTCGAGATTCTCCGCGGCGAATTCGTGGTTCTGCTCGGCGCCTCGGGCAGCGGCAAGTCCACCCTGCTGAACATCCTCGGCGGCCTGGACGTTCCCACCAGCGGCGAGGTGCGCTTCGCCGACCATGCACTCACCGGTGCCAGCGAGGCCGAACTCACGACCTACCGGCGCGAGCATGTGGGCTTCGTGTTCCAGTTCTACAACCTGATCCCCAGCCTCACGGTGCGCGAGAACCTGGCCCTGGTGACCGACATTGCGCACGACCCGATGCCGATCGACGAGGCGATCGGGCTGGTGGGCCTGACGCCGCGTCGCGACCACTTCCCGGCACAGCTGTCCGGCGGCGAGCAGCAACGTGTCGCGATCGCGCGCGCAATCGTCAAGCGCCCAGAGGTGCTGCTGTGCGACGAGCCGACCGGCGCGCTCGATTACGAGACCGGCAAGCTGGTGCTCGAGGTCATCGCACGCATCAACGCCGAGCTCGGCACGACCGCGGTGGTGATCACGCACAACGCAGCAATCGCCGGCATGGCCGATCGTGTCATCTATCTCGGCGACGGGCGCATCCAGAAGGTCCAGGCCAACCCCCACAAGATCACCCCCTCGGAGCTGAGCTGGTGACGGTCTCGCCATGAAGGCCCTCGACCGCAAGCTGCTGCGCGACCTGCGCCTGATGTGGAGCCAGGCACTGACGATCGCGCTCGTGGTCGCCAGCGGCATCGGCGGCTTCATCACCACGCTGTCGGCGGTCGATTCACTGGCGCTGGCACGCGACCGGTTCTATGCCAGCGGGCGATTCGCCGACGTCTTCGCCAGCGTCAAGCGCGCGCCCGTCGCACTGACCGAGACGCTGCGGGCCACACCCGGCGTGGCCGACGTGCAGACCGGCATCGAGCAGGTCGTGCGCATCGAGATCGACGGCGTGCCCGACCCGATGCTGGGCCAGCTGATCGGTATCGACCCACTGCTGCCCTCGCGGATGAATCGCGTCACGCTCAGGAGCGGCCGCGCGCTCGACGCGGCCCATCTGGCCGACAATGCCATTCCCGCACTGGTGTCACCCGCCTTCGCCGACAAGCGCGGCCTCGTGCCGGGCTCACGCGTTGGCGCACTGATCAACGGCAAGCGCCGCACACTGGTGATCTCGGGCATCGCCCTGTCGCCCGAGTTCATCTTCGCCGGCCTGATGGGCATGCCCGACCTGCGCGGCTTCGGCGTGTTCTGGGTGCCGCGCGACGCGCTCGCGGCGGCCTTCGACATGGATGGTGCGTTCAACCGTGTCGCCATCAAGCTCGCGCCTGGCGCCTCGGAACGCGCGGTGGCCGAGGCCCTGTCGGCGCAGCTGGCCCGCTATGGCGGGCGCGAGGCGCATGGCCGCGAGGACCAACCCTCACACGCGATGCTGGACAACGAGATCAAGGAGCAGCATGTGCTGGGCACCGTGCTGCCGTCGATCTTTCTCGGCGTCGCGGCCTTCCTGCTCAACGTGGTGGTGTCGCGCCTGGTGGCCACGCAACGCGAGCAGATCGCGGCGCTCAAGGCGCTGGGCTACCCGAACCGCACGATCGGCGCGCACTACCTCAAGCTGGTGCTGGTTATCGTGGCCGCGGGCATGGCGCTGGGCGTGCTGATCGGCGATCGCCTGGGCACGATGTTCACGGGGCTGTACGCGGAGTTCTTCTTCTTCCCCAGCTTCGAACACCGCATCGAGCCCTGGCTGCTGTTCGTGAGCCTGGGCATCACTCTGGCGACAGCCGTGCTCGGCACGCTCAATGCGATCGTGGCCACGGTTCGCCTCGCCCCGGCCGAGGCGATGCGCCCGCCGGCACCCGGCCGCTACCGACGCACCCTGCTCGAGCGCCTCGGGCTGACCGGCATCGGACCCGCCTTGCGCATGATCCTGCGCAACATGGAGCGCCGCCCCTGGCGCACCGCGCTGTCCATCGGCGGCGTGGCCGCTTCGGTGGCCATCGTCGTGATGGGCAACTTCTTCCGCGATGCCATCGACTACATCGTCGACTCGCAGTTCAACGTGAGCATGCGCAGCGACGTCATCGTCTGGATGAGCGAGGCCGGCGACAATGCGGCCGGCCGCGAGATGGCCCGCCTGCCCGGAGTGACCGCGGTCGAATCGGGCCGCGACGTGGCGGTGCGATTCGTCAATGGCCACCTTAGCGAGCGTGGTTCGATCCGCGGCCACACGCGGCACGCCCAGCTCACG
>JAOUIM010000458.1 GCA_029884035.1 Aquincola sp.
TTCGGCGCACGCGGGGGCGAGCCATAAAATCCCAGTTCCCTCGCCACGCCGCGCGCCGCGGCCATCAACGTGCCAGACGTGCGATTCCCCGCTACCGGCCGCAAACAGCAAAAACTGGCGGGCTGCTGCCGCATTGGCGCCAACCACCTCGGTGCATTGGCGCGCTCGGCGTGAGCGCCGAATGCGAGTTGGTGCGCCCATGCCCGGTCTGTGACGGCCGGAGCTCGGCGCTGCTTTTTGAGCGCAACGGCTACGGCGTACACAGCTGCGACGCATGCAGCGGCGTCTTTGTTGGTCGCGACCCGGCATCGATCGACTTCCACGGGCTCTACGGCGAGGACTACTACACCGGGGGCCATGCCGAGGTGTTTGCAGACTACTTGGGCGAAGAGGTGGCCCGTCGAGCCCACGCTCGGCGCAAACTGTGGTTGTTGCGGCACCTGCCACCACGCCTGCCGCGAGCCGGGCGGCTACTCGATGTGGGCTGCGCGGCCGGTTTCTTCCTCGCCGAGGCGCGTGCGAGCTATGAGGTGCAGGGGGTCGAGCTGTCGGAATGGTCATCAGCCCACGCGCGCGACAGGCTTGGCCTGCCCGTCGTCACCGGCACCTTGCAGCAGGCGGCATTTCCGGCTGACCACTTCGATGTCATCACTCTTTGGGACGTGATCGAGCACGTGCCTGACCCGGTGCCGCTCCTTGCCGAGGCGGCGCGGGTGCTGCGTCGCGGTGGGCGGCTCGTGCTGACAACTGGCGACTGGGGCAGTGCGTATGCCCGCAGGCGCGGCGCCGATTGGCACCTGATTGCGCCGCCATGGCATCTGACGATGTTCAGCCGCGCAACGATGGCGTTGGCCGGCGAGCGCGCCGGCCTGAAAGTTGTCCACTGCGCAAGTGAAGGCGTTGCCGGCGACGGACCGTTCTGGCGCCATCGCGTGGGCCTGTTCTTGGCGCGGCTGTTCGACAGCGGTGACATCATGCGAATGAGCTTCACTCGTTGAGGCGGCGCCGGGAAATAGATGGATAGCATCGCACGAGGCACCGTAGTCAACTTGGTCACGCGCCTCGCGGGCGTGGGACTCGTGCTGTCGCTGACAGCCTTGACTGCTCGCATAGACCCCGAAACTCAGGGCGCGTTCGCACTCTTCACCAGCGTCGAAGGCGTTTGGCTTGCGCTGATGTCAGGCTTCGGCCTTGCCCTAGCGCGCCGAGTGTCGCACTACGGCGAGTACCCGCGCGCCCTGGTGGCTGCGATGGTGATCGCCTGCATGGCGCTCGGCGTTGCGGGCGGGCTCGTTCTGTGGGGCATGTCTGCGTTTGGTCCACCTGCTTATTCTTGGTTGTGGATCCTCGCACTGAGCGCGCCGTTGTTGTTGCTCGCGCCGAATCTGGCTGGATTGTGGCTTGGAGAAGGGCGCATGGTGCCGATGGCGCGGCTCACCGTGGCGCCCCCACTGCTCGCGCTGCTTGCTGTACTGGCAGCATCGACGCTGGTGCCGTTGTCGTTGCCCGTTGTGCTTGGCGCGTGGGCAGGCGGCAAGGTGATTGTCGGTGCGGCCGCGCTCATCGCGCTGTGGCGTGGCCATCGATTGGCGCGACCTGACCCGGCGGCGCTTTATCGGGAGCTGCCGTTCATCGCCGCCATCGGGCTCACTAACCTCATCGGCCTGCTGAACTATCGCGTTGGTTTGTTCGTGATCGAACGCATGCTTGACCTGTCCTCCACTGGCATCTATTCGATCGCTATCGTCGTGGCCGAGTTGCTGTGGTTCGTCTCTGGTTCTTTGACGCAGGCGGTCTATGGCCGCATCGGTACGCCCGATCGGGCACATGCCGCTGCCACTACGGTGCGGGTAGCGCAACTGAGCGTGACTGCACTCCTGCCCGCGGCGCCGCTATTGTGGCTGACCGCTTGGCTGGTTGTGCCTTGGGCGCTGGGTCCGATCTATGCCGAAAGCCTGCCACTGCTGGCGGTGCTGCTTCCCGGTGTTGTTCTGTTCGGTGGAGGGTCGGCGCTATCCGCTTATTTCACCAACCACGCTGGCGCGCCTCGCGTGCCGGCACAGATCGCATTCGGCTCGTTGGTGATTAACGCCAGCCTCGCGCTGCTGATGGCACCTCGGCTGGGCATGATGGGGGTCGCGCTATCAGCCAGCCTGTCATACGCCATCAGCGTGCTCTGGATGGCAGCGCGCTTCGCAAGCCATACCCGCCTGCCTCTGCGAATTGTTCTTTGGCCGGGTCCCCAATTGGCGTCTGATCTGCGCACGATGCTGGCCTTGGGGCGGGCGCGGTGACAATACCTGGCCCGCTGCTGATCCTGACCATGCCGGGCTTCGGCGTCGAGACATTGCGTGAACTGGTGCAGTCGCCCGCCTGGCCCGCCGCCGGCGTGAGCGTGGCGCTTGTCGGCCCGTGCCCACCGGTCTGGCGACGTACTGCCGCTTGGGTGCGACACACATGGCGGCGTGCGCCCGACCGTGTCCATCGCCTGGCTGACAGCACGCTCAGCGCGCGCGATGCTGAGCGCTTTCTGCGGGCGCAGCATGTGCCGTGGTCCTGGCTGGCAAGCGATGATGCCGTGCGGGCACACCGCACTGCGTTGCGGCCGGCTCTAACGCTCACCATCACCTCTCGGATCCTGTTTTCACCGCGTACCTTGGCCGAGCCTGGCGGCGAGTGGCTCAATGTGCATCCGGGGCTGCTGCCGGAGTACGCGGGCGCCTCGCCCGCGCCCTACATGTTTCTTGACGGCGTTGGCGGTTGCACCATTCATTGGATGGCCGCGCAAATCGATGGCGGCGACGTGGTCGATCGTGCGCCGATGCCTGGTCCGCTCGGGCAGGACGGTGGAGAGTATTTGTTCCAGCGTCTGCCGCGCCACACCGCCAGCCGCATTGCCGCTCTGCTGCAACAGTGGTCGGACGGGCAGGGCTGGCCATGCGCAGGTACGCC
>JAOUIM010000072.1 GCA_029884035.1 Aquincola sp.
GGCACACGAAACGGTCTCGGTGACGCAGCTTCAGTCGGTCGACGTCGGGCGCAATACCGTCCTGCCGGCCACCGGGTTGCGCGATTCGTCGATGCTGACGCAGGACGAGAACATCGTCGACATCCGATTCACCGTGCAGTATCGGCGGGTCAACGCGAGAGCCTATCTGTTCGAGAATTTCAGACCCGACGAGGCAGTGCAGCAGGCGGCCGAGACCGCCGTGCGCGAAGTGGTCGGACGCACCAAGGTCGACGAGGTCCTATATGAGAAGCGAGCGGCGTTGGCGGCTGACCTGGTGAAATCGATCCAGATCCAGCTCGACCGACTCAAGGCGGGCATCCTGGTGGACAACGTCAACGTGCAGAACGTCCAGGTGCCCGAGCAGGTGCAAGCGGCCTTCAACGATGCAGTCAAGGCGGCCGCCGACCGCGATCGCTTCAAGAACGAAGGCCAGGCCTACGCGGCAGACGTGATTCCGAAGGCGCAGGGCACCGCAGCGCGATTGAAACAGGAGGCCGATGCCTACCGGGCCAGCACTGTGGCGCAGGCCGAGGGTGATACGCAACGCTTCCGCTCCGTGCTCGCCGAGTACCAGAAGGCGCCGGCGGTCACGCGCGACCGCCTCTACATCGAGACGATGCAGTCGGTGTATTCCAACGTCAGCAAGGTGTTGATCGACAGCCGAAGCGGCTCGAACCTGCTGTATCTGCCGCTCGACAAGTTGATGCAGCAGGTGGGGGTGACGACTCCGCCGGCCCCTGCTGCCGCGACACCAACCCCGGCGGCCGATCCAGCTGCGGTTGACCCGCGCTCGCGCGAGGGCGCGCGTTCCCGCGATCGCGACACGCGCTGAAGGAGTACGGAACATGCACCGCATCGGACTCATCGCCGTCAGCGTGGTCATCGCGCTGATGATTGCCTCTTCCACGCTGTTCATCGTCGACCAGCGCCAGGTCGCAGCGGTCTACTCGCTCGGTGAGATCAAGGAGGTCATCACCGAGCCGGGTCTGAAGTTCAAGCTGCCGCCGCCGTTTCAGAACGTGGTCTTCCTCGACAAGCGCATCCAGACGCTGGACAGCCCGGAGACCCGGCCGATCTTCACCGCTGAGAAGAAGAGCCTGGTGATCGACTGGCTCGTCAAATGGCGCATTTCCGATTCGCGCCAGTTCATCCGCAACAACGGGGTGGACTTGCGCAATCTCGAGGCGAGGCTGTCGCCGGTTGTGCAGGCTGCCTTCAATGAGGCCGTGACAAAGCGCACTGTCAATGGCGTGCTTGCTGCCGATCGCGAGCGCGTTATGCAGGACGTGCGCGACCGCCTCGGCGAGGATGCCAAGTCATTCGGCATCGAGGTCGTCGACGTGCGCGTCAAGCGGGTGGACTTCGTAGCCGACATCACCGATGCGGTGTACCGGCGCATGCAGTCCGAACGCCAGCAGGTCGCCAACGAACTGCGTTCCACCGGCAGCGCCGAGGCCGAAAAGATCCGTGCCGATGCCGATCGTCAACGCCAGGTGATCGTCGCCGAGGCCTACCGCGACGCGCAGAAGGTCAAGGGCGAAGGCGATGCCAAGGTGTCGTCTCTGTACGCGGAAGCTTTCGGGCGCGACCCGCAATTTGCACAGTTCTACCGCAGCCTCGAGGCCTACCGGGCCAGCTTCCGCAACAAGAGCGACGTCATGGTGGTGGACCAGAGCAGCGAGTTCTTCCGCACGATGCGCGGCAGTGGCCCGGCTGCGCTGACCGCACCAGGCAAGAAGTGACTCGCCAATGGGCGAGGCTTTGCTGACGGCGCTGGGGTTGCTGCTGATCGCCGAAGGCCTATTGCCACTGGTCGCGCCGCGGGCGTGGCGCGACATGTTCCTTCGCGTGATGCAGCTCAACGACGGCCAGCTGCGCTTCTTCGGGCTCGTGGCCGTGCTCGTCGGCACGCTGGTGCTGTGGCTGTAGCAGGGGGGCGCGCCGGTACAATCATCTTTTCATCACTGGTGCGTTTTCCCTATGTCGCGTGCCTGGCTTCTGCCCGAGCAGATTGCCGACGTGCTGCCAAGCCAGGCGCGGCGCGTCGAGGAATTGCGGCGCACGCTGATCGACCGTGCGCGTGGTTATGGCTATGAGCTCGTGATGCCGCCGCTGGTGGAGCATCTCGAGTCGCTGCTGTCGGGCACGGGCCAGGAACTCGACCTCAAGACCTTCAAGCTGGTGGATCAACTCTCGGGCCGCATGCTCGGCCTGCGCGCCGACATGACACCCCAGGTCGCGCGGATCGATGCGCATCTCCTGAACCGCCAGGGTGTCGCAAGGCTTGCGTACTGCGGGTCCGTGCTGCACGCGCGCGCCGACGGGGCGCTCTCATCGCGTGAATTGCTGCAGTTCGGCGCGGAGTTGTACGGCCACGCCGGGCTCGAGGCCGACCTCGAAGTGATCGACTTGGCGCTGGATGCCGTCAACGGTGCCGGGCTCGAGGGCCTGCAACTCGACCTTGGCGATGCGCGCCTTTTGCGCGGGGTACTGGCCGGTGCGCCACTGGACGGTGCGCGCCTTGCCGAGCTGGCACAGGCGCTGACACGCAAGGACGTCGCGGCGCTTGCGGTGCTGGGCGTGGCGCTGCCTGCGGACGGCCGGGACGCGCTCGAAACGTTGGCGCGCTTGTATGGCGGTGTCGAGGTGCTGGCCGAGGCGCGAGCGAGATTGCCATCTCGTGGCCCGATCCGCCGCGCGCTGGACGATCTGGAGCGACTGGCCGGCCAGATCGCGCGCACGCACCCGGAAGCGCGCATCGGGTTCGACCTTGCCGACATGAGCGGCTATGCCTACTACAGCGGCTGCCGCTTTGCCCTGTTCGCTCCGGATGTCTCGGTCGCAGTAGCGCGAGGTGGGCGTTATGACGAAGTCGGGTCGGTGTTCGGGCGCAACCGTCCTGCCGTCGGATTCAGCCTCGATGTCCGCGCGTTGGCGGATCAGGCATTTCGCGAGCCGATCCACGCGGCGGTGCGCGCACCATGGAGTGAGGATGAGGCTTTGCGTGCGGCGGTTCGCCGACTTCGCGCCGAAGGTCACACGGTCGTCTGCGCGTTGCCGGGCCACGGAGACGAGGCCGAGGAGTACGACTGCGATCGCGAGCTGATCGCGGTTGATGGGTGCTGGGTCGTGCGAGCCAGGTAGGGTATCGAGGGAGCGAGCAACATCATGGAACCATCCGCCGTGCGCGGCCGCAATGTTGTGGTGGTCGGCACCCAATGGGGCGACGAGGGCAAGGGCAAGGTCGTCGACTGGCTGACCGACCACGCCCACGCCGTGGTGCGCTTCCAGGGTGGCCACAACGCCGGCCACACGCTCGTCATCAAGGGCGTGAAGACCGCACTTCAGCTTATTCCCAGCGGCATCATGCGTGATGGGGTCGCCTGCTACATCGGCAACGGCGTGGTCGTCGATCCCGCGCATCTGATCGCCGAGATCGAACGGCTGGAGAAGATCGGGGTCGACGTGCGCTCCCGCCTGTTCGTGAGCGAAGCGTGCCCGCTCATCCTGCCGCTGCACGTGGAAGTCGACCGCGCGCGCGAGGCCCAGCGCGAGAGCAGCGGCAGCGGCAAGATCGGCACGACCGGCAAGGGCATCGGCCCAGCGTACGAGGACAAGGTGGCACGACGCGCGTTGCGCGTGCAGGACCTGAAGCATCCGCAGCGATTCGAACAGAAACTTCGCTCGCTCGTCGAACTGCACAACGAGGCACTGACTGGCCATCTGCATGCGCAATCCATGACGTTCGAGCCGATGCGCGACCAGGCACTGAAGCTCGGCGAGCAGCTTGCGCCGATGTTTGCCGACGTGGGCTACCGGCTGCACCTGCTGCACTTGGCTGGGGCGAACCTGCTTTTCGAGGGCGCGCAGGGCACGCTGCTGGACATCGACCACGGCACGTATCCCTACGTGACATCGAGCAATTGCGTGGCGGGCAACGCGGCCGCTGGTTCGGGGCTCGGCCCACACATGCTGCACTACATCCTGGGGATCACAAAGGCCTACACCACGCGCGTGGGCAGCGGGCCGTTCCCGACCGAACTCGAGGTTGCGACCCCGGGCAGTGTGGGCCACCATTTGTCCACGGTCGGACAGGAGAGGGGCACGGTGACCGGCCGGCCGCGCCGATGTGGCTGGCTCGACGCCGCGGCACTCAAGCGCTCGATGATCATCAACGGGGTGTCGGGCATGTGCATCACGAAACTCGACGTGCTGGACGGCTTGCCCGAGATCAAGATCGGCGTGGGCTATCGGCTCGGCGGGCGGGACCTCGACATCCTGCCGATTGACGCCGACGAAGTCGCCGCGTGCGAACCGGTCTACGAGACGTTGCCGGGCTGGCGCGAGACGACAGCCGGCCTGACGAACTGGGAGCAGTTGCCGGCCAGCGCGCGGCGCTACCTCGAGCGCATCGAGTCGCTGACCGGCACCCCGATCGACATGGTCTCGACTGGTCCGGATCGCGTCCACACGATCCTGCTGCGCCATCCCTTCCGGCGCTGAACCACGACGACGAGGAGACAAGAACGCCATGCTCACCGACGACGGCAAGCACCTGTACGTATCGTGGGACGATTACCACCTGCTGATCGAGCGCCTGGCACTCAAGGTGCATGCGTCGGGCTGGCAGTTTGACCAAATCCTGTGCTTGGCGCGCGGCGGCATGCGGCCTGGCGACGTGCTGTCGCGCGTGTTCGACAAACCGCTGGCGATCATGAGCACTTCCAGCTACCGCGCCGAAGCCGGCACGATTCAGGGCCGACTGGACCTGGCCAAGTACATCACGCTGCCCAAGGGGGAACTGGCGGGTCGCGTACTTCTGGTCGACGATCTGGCCGACTCCGGCGTCACGCTGCGTGCGGTGGTCGACCGGCTGAGGGGCGTCCCTGCGATCACCGAGCTGCGTTCGGCGGTGCTTTGGGTCAAGGGTGCGTCGAGCTACACACCGGAGTATTTCGTCGAGAAGCTGCCGACCAGTCCGTGGATCCATCAGCCCTTCGAGGAATACGACAACCTGCGGCCTGACGGACTAGCGAAGAAGTTTGCCGTCTGAGGAGCAAGAAAAAGGGCCGGCAAACCCGGCCCTCTGCGTTTCTTCTCACACCCTCAGGTGGTGCCCAGGAAGGGACTCGAACCCCCACGCCTTTCAGCGCTAGTACCTGAAACTAGTGCGTCTACCAATTCCGCCACCTGGGCGTCTCAGGAAATTGAAAGTTTAGCATCAAGAACACCACACACCAGATCTCGAGCCCGCCGGGCGCCGCCTTGTTGAGCGAGGTCGAGGGCACCGTGCAGGGCCACCGCGATGGCCACGGCTTCGTCGCGCGCGACGAAGCCGACGCGCCGGACATCTACCTGTCGCAGCAGGAGATGCGCTCCGTGCTGCACCGTGACCGCGTGCACGTGCGCATCGTCCGCTACGACCGCAAGGGGCGTCCAGAAGGGCATGTACTCGACATCCTGGAACGCCGCAAGTCACCGATCATCGGGCGCCTGCTGCACGAGGGCGGTGTCTGGCTCGTCGCGCCGGAAGACAAGCGCTATGGACAGGACATCATCATCCCGAAGAACGCGACGGCAGGGGCGCAGTCGGGGCAGGTCGTCGCGATCGAACTGACCGAACCGCCTTCGATGTTCTCGCAGCCGGTGGGCCGGGTCACTGAAGTGCTGGGTGAGATCGACGATCCCGGCATGGAAATCGAGATCGCGGTGCGCAAGTACGAAGTGCCGCACCGCTTCGCGCCGGAAACGATCGCGCAGGCCGCCGCACTACCCGACAAGCTGCGCTCCACGGACTACAAGCACCGCGTCGATCTGAGCGACGTGCCACTGGTCACGATCGATGGCGAGGACGCGCGAGATTTCGACGACGCCGTGTACTGCGAACCGCTGTCGGGTACGGGCAGGGGCAAGGCCAAGGTGCCGAGCGGGTGGCGACTGCTGGTCGCCATCGCCGACGTCAGCCATTACGTGAAGCCGGGCGAGCCCCTGGACGACGACGCCTACGAGCGCGCCACGTCCGTCTATTTCCCGCGCCGGGTGATCCCGATGTTGCCGGAGAAGCTGTCGAACGGCCTGTGCTCGCTGAATCCCGATGTTGATCGCCTGTGCATGGTGTGCGACATGGTGGTGGCGCGCGATGGCGAAATCACTGCATACCAGTTCTACCCGGCCGTGATGCATTCGCATGCGCGTTTCACCTACACCGAGGTGGCCGCAATCCTGGCCAATACGCGAGGCCCCGAAGCATCGCGCCGTTCCACGCTGGTGCCGCATCTCGTCCACCTTCATGAGGTGTTCCGTGCGCTGCTCAAGCAGCGTGCAAAGCGCGGCGCGGTCGAGTTCGAGACGAGCGAGACCCAGATCGTGTGCGACGACAACGGCCGCATCGAAAAGATCGTGCCGCGAACGCGCAACGATGCGCACCGCCTGATCGAGGAGGCCATGCTCGCGGCCAACGTCTGCGCGGCCGACTTCATCACCACCCACAAGCACCCGGCGCTGTACCGCGTGCATGAGGGACCGACGCCAGAGAAGCGCACGACGCTGGCCAACTACCTCAAGGCGCTGGGCCTGCAGTTCAGCTTGTCCGATGAACCGGCTCCGGCGGAGCTGCAGGCCATCGCCGATGCGACCAAGGACCGGCCCGACGCGCTGCAGATCCACACGATGCTGCTGCGATCGATGCAGCAGGCAATCTACACCGCCACGAACAGCGGCCACTTCGGCCTGGCCTACGAGGCCTACACGCACTTCACGAGTCCGATCCGCCGCTACCCCGATCTGCTGGTGCACCGCGTCATCAAGGCACTGCTCCACGCCAAGCGCTACCACCTGTCCAGCGGTGCCGTGCAAGAGGGGCCAACGGTGCGCAGGGGCGGGAAGCCCCCGAAACCCAGCGCGCAGGAAGCCGAATTGTGGGAAGCGGCTGGAGCGCATTGTTCGGCCAACGAGCGACGCGCTGACGAAGCGTCGCGCGACGTGGAAGCCTGGCTCAAATGCCGCTATATGCGCGATCGCCTGGGCGAGGAGTTCTCCGGCACCGTCACCGCCGCAACCAGCTTCGGCCTGTTCGTGCAACTCGACGAGCTCTTCGTCGAGGGCCTGCTGCACATCACGGAACTTGGCGGCGGCTACTACCGGTTCGACGAAGCACGGCAGGAGCTGCGCGGCGAGAAGACCGGCGTGCGCTACGGTGCGGGGTCGCGCCTGCGCGTGCAGGTCAGCCGTGTCGATCTCGACGGACGCAAGATCGATTTTCGCCTCGTGAGGGAAACCGACGGCGAGCGCCTGCTGGCCAAGGGCAGGCGCGACAAAGTCACGCACGCCGATGCGGGTGGAGACGCCACGCATGAGCTGGCCCGCTTGCAGGCGGAGGATCGCGAACTGCTCCAGTCGGCGCGCTCGCGCCGCAGGCTGCAGACCGCCGGCGGCAACCGGCGGGACGCGAGCGGCACGCCGACCGCACAGTCCCGCAAGAGCTCAGCGCGGGGCAGCAGGCGCCGCTGAGCAGGACGTGGCGGCGAGCCGCTCGATCAGTCGACTCGCAACCAGGGGCGCGGCGAGGTCGCTCGATTCGGCCGCAAGCCCGTGGCTCCATGCGGCGGCCTTGGCAACGTCCGCCACCGATGCGACTGCCCTTGCGGATCGGCTCGCAGACCACAGCCCTGCGAGCCAACCCGCGAGCACGTCTCCCGTGCCGGCGCTGCCCAGGCGGGCATTGCCGGTCGCATTGATGCATGCAGGCTCATCCGGTACAGCGATCACGGTGCCGGAGCCCTTGAGCAGCACGGTGCAAGCCCAGCGATCGGCCAACTGCCGTGCGGCGGCCACCCGGTCGGCCTGGATCATCGCCGCATCGAGGTGCCCTGCCAGACGCGCCGCTTCGAGGGGATGGGGCGTCAGCACGGTGGCATGACCGTGACCTGCGCGGGCGCGCAGCATCGCCTGCAGCGAGACGTCCCTGGCAATCGCGTTCAGTGCGTCGGCGTCAATCACGAGCCGAGCCGTGCATGACAGGAGCGCCGGAAGCAGTGCCGCGACCGCGTCGCCGCCACCGCATCCACAGACGACCGTCGCGTCCCTGAGCACGTCCCGAGACTGGCTCCACGCCGCTTCACGCCACATGAGTTCGGGCTGGTTGGCATCGAGCATGGGCGAATCCGGATCAAGCGGGCACACGAAGACCCGGCCCGCGCCTGCCGCGAGTGCGGAACGAGCCGCCAGAACCGCAGCCCCGGTCATTCCAGCCGCGCCACCGACCACGATCACATCGCCGAAGCGCCCCTTGTGACCACCGTGCGCACGCGGCGGGCGCACACGCTGCCATGGCTCGGGTCCCGCCAGCCACGCGCTGGGTGCGATGCCCATGGGCGCTGGATCAACGTCGAGCGCGTCGAACCAGACTTCCCCAGCGTGATCACGGCCCTGCGCCGTGAACAGCCCAGGCTTCAGTGTCAGCAGCGCGAGCGTGTGGGTGGCACGCACGGCCGCGGTGCCCAAGACGGCGCCGGTGTCGGCGTCCAGGCCGGTCGGCAGGTCGACAGCAAGTCGTACGCCACGTGAGCGGTTGAGTGCGTCGACCGTCCCGGCCAATGTCGCATCGGGCGGGCGGCGCGCGCCAAGGCCGAGCAGGGCGTCGATCGCGACGTCGCCGCCATCGATCGACGGCAGCGTCGCGACGATGGGCACGTGGGCGCCATTTGCCTGCGCGTACGCTGCCGCCGCATCGGCAGGCAGCCGCGCAGGGTCACCCTGCCAGCAGACCGTCACTGCCATCCCGGCGCGGTGCAGGTGCCACGCGGCCTCGAAACCGTCGCCACCATTGTTCCCCGGACCGGCAGCAACCCAGATCCGCCGCGCGCCGGGCGCCACGGCAAGAGCGAGGCGTGCGAGCGCCATCCCTGCGCGGGCCATCAAGGTGTGCGGCGGCAATGCCGCTGCGGCGATCGCTTCGATGGAGCGCGACGCGACGGTATCGTGCAGGGGCCAGGCGCGGTCCGTCGTGAGCACGCGGGTGGGGCGTGACGTGTTCAACGGTTCCACCGCGTTGGCGAGAAGGGTTGCGGATCGAGCATCGGTTTGCGCCCTGCGACCAGGTCGGCGACGAGGCGCGCGCTGCCGCATGCCAGGGCCCAACCGCTCGAACCATGGCCGGTGTTGAGCCACAGCCCGGGCAAGCCGGTGGCGCCGATCGCAGGCGGCCCGTCGGGTAGCATGGGTCGCGCACCCTTCCAGACTTGCGGCTGGCCATGGCTTGCTGCCCCGGGGAACCAGTCGTCGAGCACACGGTACAGCGTCTTCACAGCCGCCTCACGGATGCGCAGCGGATCACCGCCGAGCTCGGCGCTGCCGGCCACGCGCACGCGGTCACCCAGGCGCGCGATGGCCACTTTGAACCGCTCGTCCATGATGGCAGCCCGAGGGCCGACGTCCGGGTGCGCCTCGAACTGCCGCAAGGGCAAAGTCACAGAATACCCGTACACGGACTGCAGTGGCAGGCGCATGCGCGTGGAGCGAAGCAAGTCAGGCGCACCGTTGGCCGCGCAGACGATCGCCGCGTCGAAGCTTTCATGGACCTCAGGCTCAGGGTCACGGCCCGATCCAGGCGTCTCGGCATGGACCGTCGCATGCAACTCGAGCTTCGAGCCGGGACTCAGCCGATGCACAGCATGGTGGAGCTGAAACGCGACGCCACGCTCTTGCAGCATGTGTTTCAGCTGCATTGCGAACTGTCTGCAGTTGCCGACCTCGGTGTCGGGCAGGTGGATTCCCGCGCGCAGTGCCATTGAATCGTTGAGTCCGGGTTCGATCTGGCGGCATTTCTCCGCGTCGACCAGATGGAAGTCGATCTTCGCATCGGTCAGCAGCTTGAGCCCGGTGCGCGCCTGCGCCAACTCCTTTTCACCTCGCAACAGCACGAGCATGCCGCGGCCGTTTTCGTAGTCGATCTCCATGTCTTTCGTCAGGGCGCGAGTGCGCGACAGGCTGTCGTGTGCAAGCGAGATCATGGCGGCCCTGCGCTGCAGATAGCCCACGGGTCCACACGCCCGTTGCCAGCGCCAAAGCCAGCCCGCCAGTTCCAGCCCGGGCAGCGTAGCCATCCGCACGGCAGCGTCGCGCTGCAACAGCTGACTCAGCACCTTGCGCAACATGCCGGGCGCGGCCCAGGGCGTGACGTAGCCGGGGGCAATCAGTCCAGCGTTGGCGAAACTTGTTTCGGACGCGACCGTCCCGTTGCGCTCGTACACCGTGACCTCATGACCGTCGCTGTGCAGCGCGTGGGCTGTCGTGATGCCGACAACACCTGCGCCGACGACCGCGATGCGCATTCAGGCACCTTGGCGTGATGGGGCCAGAGTGCGCTCGATCGCCAGCGACAGCGAAAGCAAGCGATCGTCCGCGAGCGCCGCAGCCCAGATCATCAACCCGACCGGCCAATCCCCGGCACGATGGCAGGGCAGCGAAACTGCGCAGCCATCGAGCAGGTTCACGAGCGACGGATTGCGCAACAGCAGTGCGTTGGCGGCAAAGAAGGCATCGTTGTCCGCCACCAGCGGCGCGATCGGGGGCGCGACCATCGGCACCGTCGGCGAGAGCAGCGCGTCGAAGGGCGCAAGCGCATCGCCCATGCGCTCGATCCAGTCTGCACGATCGCGCAGCAGGTCGATGTAGTCCGCTGCGCTCATTGCCTCGCCGCGCCGAATTCGCAGGGCCACACGCGGGTCGTACTGCGCGCCGCGGTCCGCGAGGCGGTGCCGGTGCCAGGCCCAACTCTCGGCTGCCGACAGACCGCCCCCTCGCTGCAGGGCGGCGGCCTGCGAGAGCAGCGGCAGATCGATCTCGACGATCCCGTAGCCCGCGGCACGAAGCACGTCCAGCGCACGATCGAACGCGATCGCTACGGCGGGCTCGAGGCCGTCGAGCACCAGGGTCCGCGGCACCGCCAGGTGCCAGCGCGCAGGTGGCCGCTCTTCGAGCGTGACGTTGCGCGCCGCGAGGACCTCGTGCACGCGCACGGCATCGCGCACCGAGAGCGTGATCGCGCAGGCGGTGTCCAAGGTCGTGGACAACGGAATGCAACCACGCGTGGGCACGAGCCGCGCGGTGGACTTGAAGCCGACGAGGCCCTGAAGTGCCGCGGGGATGCGTATCGATCCCCCCGTGTCGGAGCCGAGCGCTGCCCAAGCCGCACCAGCGCCCACGCTGACCGCGCCGCCCGACGTGGACCCGCCGGGGATGCGTGGCAGGGGATCGAGATTCGCCGTTGCCGGGTTTGCCGGCGTGCCGTGGCGGGGGTTGATGCCGATGCCGGAGAAGGCGAACTCAGTGAGGTTGGTGTGACCGACAAGGGCGGCGCCGGCCGCGCGAAGCCGCGCGACCGCGGGGCAGTCGCTGGTCGCTGGCGCGGCGTCGGACATCGACGCCGAGGCGGCCGTGGTGGGGAAACCGGCCACGTCAAACAGGTCCTTGACCGAGACTGCCAGGCCGGCCAGCGCGGGGAGCGGGCGGCGCTCGGCCGCGAGGCGATCCACCCGGTCCGCCGCCTCGCGCGCCATCAGGTCGAATCGCCGCAGGAAGGCCTTGGCGGCGCTCTCCGAATCGGCTCGGTCGAGCGCATGCTCCAGCGCCCTTCGGGCGCTAATCTGGCCGGCGGCGATCAGGGAAGCGGCATCGGTCAGATCGGTGGGCATCGGGTTCCTGCGTGCTATCATTTATGGGTTTTTCCCCTTGCAGATTGCACTGGGGGACAACCACTCGCGAACCGGCCCTCG
>JAOUIM010000073.1 GCA_029884035.1 Aquincola sp.
CGCCACGGTGCTCGAGGCGCTGCGTGCGAGCCCGCAATGGGGGCGCATGCTGATCGTGGTGACCTACGACGAGAACGGCGGCTACTGGGACCACGTCCCGCCACCGACCGGACCCGGCTGGGGCGACCGCCTCGGCCCTGGAACGCGCGTGCCGGCGATCCTGATCGGCCCGACCGTCAAGCGCGGCCACGTGGACCACACGAGCTACGACACCGGCTCGGTCCTCAAGTTCATCACCGAGCGCTGGGGCCTGGAGCCGCTGCCCGGGGTGCGGGCGAACGTCGGCAACCTCAGCGCGGCGCTGCAGTAGCCGCCGCGCGCGACAGGATCATCGCGTCGCCATAGCTGAAGAAGCGGTAGCGGGCCTCGACGGCGTGGCGGTACAGCGCCATGACGTTCGCGTGACCGGCGAAGGCGCTGACCAGCATCATCAGCGTGCTCTTGGGCAGGTGGAAGTTGGTGACCATCGCGTCGACGATGCGGAATTCGAACCCGGGCGTGATGAAGATGTCGGTCTCGCCGTGCCACGGTGCGAGCGCACCACCGCCCGCTGCCCCAGCCGCACGCGCCGCGGATTCGAGCGTTCGCACCGTCGTCGTGCCCACCGCGACGACGCGCGCGCCGCGCGCACGCGCCGCGGCGATCGCGGCTGACGTGTCTTCACCGAGTTCGCACCATTCGCTGTGCATCCGGTGGTCCTCGATGCGCTCGGTGCGCACCGGCTGGAACGTGCCGGCGCCCACATGCAGGGTGACCTGCGTGCGCGCGATGCCGCGCGCGTCAAGCGCGGCGAGCACCGCCTCGTCGAAGTGCAGCGCCGCGGTCGGCGCGGCCACGGCCCCAGACCGCGCCGCGAAGACGGTCTGGTAGCGCCGTTCGTCATCGGCGTCGTCGGCATGCGTGATGTACGGCGGCAGCGGCACATGGCCGTGCGCCTCGAGCAGCGCGAACGGGTCGCACGGGAAGCGCAGCCGGTACAGCGACTCGTCCGGCCCCGCGCGGCCCAGCACTTCGGCGTCGAACGCCTCGGCGAAACGGATCACGGTGCCCGGCCGCGGGGATTTGCTGACGCGCAGCTGGGCCAGCACTTCACCGTGCTCGCCGATGCGCTCGACCAGCGCCTCGACGGCGCCGCCGCTGCCCTTGCGGCCGAAAAGCCGCGCCTTGATCACGCGCGTGTCGTTGAAGACCATCAGGTCGCCCGGGTCGAGCAGCGAGGGCAGGTCACGGAAGATGTGGTCGCGCGGTGCCGCTCCACGGCCGTCGAGCAGGCGGGACGCGCTGCGCTCTGGCGCGGGATGCTGCGCGATCAGTTCCGACGGAAGGGCGAAATCGAAGTCGGCGAGGGTCAACGGGGCAGGCATGACATTCAGGCGGTACCGGCCTGAAGAGCGGCAAACGCCACGATTGTTCCATGCGCGTCGCTCAAGGTGCGGCGCGCCGCAGTGGCGGTGCCCGCGGCGCTCGCCGCCTGAGGCGACATCGCGCGGTCGCAGTGCGTCAGGGTGGCGCGGACGCCGCCGGTGCCGCCGCCACCGGCGGCAGCGCAAAGGGCTGTGCGCGCTGCACGCTGCCATCCTCGGCGATGTGCTGAACGTAGCCCAGGACCAGGGCTTCGTCGTAGACCCAGTCGTCGCCCAGCCGCATCAACCCTGGCGGCGGCTCGGGCTGCACCACAGGAACCCACTTGAGAATCGCGGTCATGGCATTGATCCAGATGGGCAGCGCCAGCCCACCCCCCGATTCGCGCTCGCCCAGGCTTCTCGGCTCGCTGTATCCCATCCAGGCCACGGCGACGACGCCCGGCTGGTAACCGGCAAACCAGGCATCAACGGCATCGTTCGTCGTGCCGGTCTTGCCGTACAGATCGCTGCGCTGAAGCGCAGCTTGTGCCCGCGCCGCGGTACCGACGCGGGTCACGTCGTTGAGCAGGGTGCCGATCACGAATGCGTTGCGCTCGGGTATCGCCCGTTGCGCCTCCGTCAGCGGCGATGCGGCAGGCGCTTCGAACAACACCCTGCCCTGGGCATCCGTGATGCGCTCGATGACGATCGGTGGCACGCGATAGCCGCCATTGGCGAACACACCATAGGCCTGCGCCATCTGCAGCGGCGTCACGCTGCCGCTGCCCAGCGCGAGTGTCAGATCGGTGGGCTGTCTGGCAGGGTCGAGGCCGAATTGCGCGAGCCAGTCGCGCGCGGCGCCCACACCCACCTGCTGCAGCACGCGCACGCTGACGAGGTTGCGCGACCTCGCCAGCGCCTCGCGCAACGTCAGCGGACCCTCGAAACGTCCATCACTGTTCGCAGGCGACCAGCCGTTGGCCGCCGTGAACGGCGCATCGTCAATCACGGTCGAGGGCATCACGCCGTGCTCGAGCGCAGCCGAGTACAGCAGTGGCTTGAGGCTCGATCCGGGCTGGCGCCAGGCTTGCGTGACGTGATCGAAGGGCTGGCGGTTGAAGTCGAAAGACCCGACCAGCGCGCGTACGCGGCCAGTCAAAGGATCGAGCGCCACGAAAGCTGCCTCGGTCTGCGGCCATTGAGCGAGCACGTAACCCTTGCCCTGTGCGAGCACCCGCACGATGGCGCCCCGCTTGAGCGTTGACGCCGGCCTGCCCGACTTCAGGGCCCAACGCAGGCTGTCGCCGGTGATCGTCACGCGCTCGCCGCTGGCGAGCTGCACGCGAACTTCCCTGGGGCTGACCGCCAGCACGATCGCCGCGCGCAGCATCTCGTCGTCGCGATGGTCGCGCAACGCCAGTGCCGCCGCGCGCTGGCTCTCGGGTCCGTCGGTCGCGTTGCCGCCTGGAAGCGTCTCGGTGGCCTCGGCACCGCGCCACGCGCCCTTGCGGTCGTGCGCCAGCACGCCCTCGCGCAGCGCAAGCCAGGCGGCGCGCTGGTCGGCGGCGCGCAACGTGGTGGTCACGCGCAAGCCCATCGTGTAGGCCTGGGCGCCGAAGCGCTCGAACACCGCCAGGCGCGCCATCTCGGCCACATGGCCCGCGCTGACCGGGCTGGGCCCTGGAGTGCGGATCACGAGCATCTCGGCACGCGCCTTTGCCTGCTGTTCGGCGCTGATGACGCCGGTCACGCGCATGCGCTCGAGCACGACGCGCTGGCGCCGGGTGGCCGCCTCGAGGTTGGCGATCGGATTGGCGTAATGCGGGTTCTGCGGGAGCCCGGCAAGCATCGCGGTCTCCGCGATCGACAGCTGGTCCAGCGGCTTGCCGAAGTACACCTGCGACGCGGCAGCAAAGCCGTAGGCGCGCTGGCCGAGGAAGATCTCGTTCATGTACAGCTCGAGGATCTGGTCCTTGGTCAGCCTCCTCTCCATCTCGAGCGCGATCAGGATCTCGCGCGTCTTGCGCTCGGCCGAGAAGCGCTGCTCGAGGAAGAAGGTCCTCGCGACTTGCTGCGTGATCGTCGAGGCGCCCTGCCGCATACCGCCGGTCAGCAGTGCAAGCGCCGCGCGCGCCATGCCCTTCGGATCGATGCCGGCATGCTCGCGAAACCGGGAGTCTTCGACCGCGATCACCGCATCCTTGAGCAGCTTGGGCATCTTCGCGATCGGCACGTAGAAGCGTCGCTCGGCGCCGAACGCGCCGATTTCCACGCCGTCGGCTGTGAACACCTGCAGGTGCTGCCTGGGCTGGTAGTTGAGGACGCGGTCCAGCGGCGGCAGGTCCCAGGGCGCGGCCTGCACGCCCGCCGCGAGGGCGAGCCAGAGAACCGACACACGCAGCAGGGCGAGGCGCATGGCCGCGATTATCGAGAAGCGACAATCGCCGCATGCCCGCTGCGCCCGAGGTCCGCGCGACCGTTGCGCCCGCGGCGCCGCGTGATTTGTCGGCGCCACAGCGCGCGTTGCGCAAGCTCGGCCTCGCGCGCGACATCGACCTGGCATTGCACCTGCCGATGCGCTACGAGGACGAAACGCGCCTCGACCGTCTGACCGACGCGCACGACGGCGACGTGGTGCAGGTGCAGGGCACGGTGACCGACTGCCGCGTCGAGTACCGGCCGCGCCGCCAGCTCGTGGCGCGCCTGGTCGACGACGAAGGCGAGGCCGTCGTTCTGCGCTTCCTCAACTTCTACGGCTCGCAACAGAAGGCGTATGCGGCTGGCAAGCGGCTGCGCGTGCGTGGTGAGCTGCGCGGCGGCTTCCTCGGTCGCGAGATGGTGCACCCACGCGTGGTGCCGGCGGACGCGCCGCTGCCGCACGCGCTCACGCCGGTCTACTCGACGAGCGCTCAGCTGCCTCAGGCCTACCTGCGCAAGGCCATCGTCTCGGCGCTCGCACGCGTGTCGCTGCACGAAGTGCTGCCGCCCGCGGTGGTGCCGCCGGGCCTGCCCTCGCTTCGCGAGGCAGTCACCTTCCTGCACCACCCGCCGCCGGGCACGACGCTGGCCACCCTGGACGATCGCAGCCATCCGGCGTGGCAGCGCCTGAAGTTCGACGAACTGCTTGCACAGCAGCTGTCGCAACAGGCCGCGCAACAGGAGCGCGCCAAGCTGCGTGCGCCAGCGCTGTCTGCCACGCGCGGCGGCCTGCACGAGCGGTTTCTCGCGGCGCTGCCGTTTGCATTGACCCCGGCGCAACACCGCGTGGCTGAGGAGATCGCCGCCGACCTCGCGCGCGGCCAGCCGATGCACCGCCTGCTGCAGGGCGATGTCGGCTCGGGCAAGACCGTCGTGGCAGCGCTTGCGGCCGCGATCGCGATCGATGCCGGGTGGCAGTGCGCGCTGATGGCGCCCACGGAGATCCTGGCCGAGCAGCACTGGCACAAGCTCGTGCAGTGGCTGCAGCCGCTGGGTGTGCAGGTGGCGTGGCTGACCGGCAGCCGCAAGGGAAGAGAGCGGCGCAAACATCTCGCGGCAGTCGAGTCGGGCCGCGCAGGCCTGGTAATCGGCACGCATGCGGTGATCCAGCACGATGTCGTGTTCGCCCGGCTCGGCCTGGCGATCGTCGACGAGCAGCACCGCTTCGGCGTGGCACAGCGGCTGGCGCTGCGAGAGAAGTTCGTCGAACAAGACAGGCCCTCCCCCGCGATGGGGAGGGGCGGGTTGGGGGCGGGCGTCATGCCCTCCGCAGGACATGGAGCGCAACCTCATCTCCTGATGATGAGCGCCACGCCGATCCCGCGAACGCTGGCGATGACCTACTACGCCGACCTCGCGGTCAGCACGATCGACGAGTTGCCGCCCGGGCGCACGCCGGTCGTCACGAAGCTGTTTGCCGAGGACAAGCGCGACGCGGTGATCGCTCGCATTCGCGACGAGGTCGCGGCCGGCAAGCAGGTGTACTGGGTGTGCCCGCTGGTCGAGGAATCCGAGGCGCTCGAGCTGCGCGACGCGACGGCGACGCACCAGCAGCTCAGCGCCGCGCTGCCCGGGCGCATGGTCGGGCTGCTGCACGGCCGCATGAGCGGCGCCGAGAAGGCCGCCGTGATGTCGCTGTTCACCGACGGCACTATGCAGGTGATGGTGGCCACCACCGTGATCGAGGTCGGCGTCGACGTGCCCAACGCGAGCCTGATGGTGATCGAGCACGCCGAACGATTCGGCCTGGCGCAGTTGCACCAATTGCGGGGCCGGGTCGGGCGTGGCGCCGTGGCCAGCGTGTGCGTGCTGCTCTACACCCCCCCGCTGTCGACCGCCGCCAAGGACCGCCTGCGCGCGATGGCCGAGACGACCGACGGCTTCGAGATCGCGCGCCGCGATCTCGCGATCCGCGGCCCGGGCGAATTCATGGGCGCGCGCCAAAGCGGCGAAGCGCTGCTGCGCTTCGCCGACCTCGTCGCCGATGGCGCCCTGATCGACGTCGCGCGGTCGGCCGCCGGGCGCCTGCTGCGCGAGCAGCCGCAGGCCGCGATGGCGCAGGTGGAGCGCTGGCTGGCCTCGCGCAGCGACTACGCCAGGGCCTGACCGGCGCTCCGGGCGTCAGCCCGCGCCGAAGTGCAGTTGGTACTTGGCGCCGTCAGAGAACAGGCACACGCCGGTGCCTTGCGCTGCGGCGGTCATGACGTACTCGCATTGCGCATTGACGCCCTTGGTGCCGAACGCATTCGCGATGCCGCGCTGTCCGGGGGTGTTGCGGGGCGCCACCCCGAGCACCTCCGAGTGCACGCGGCCGAAGCCCACGTAGTTCGGATCGACGCGCGTGGCCTCGCCCTGCAGCGTGTCGCCACGATAGCTCACGGTGATCGTGCCGCGCCCGGAGTGGCTGTCGACAACGACCGCACTGAGCAGGCCGCCCTGGTTGGCGACGTCGTTGAGCGGGTAAAGCCGGGCGGTGATTACGCTCGGCCCGGGTGGCGTTGCGGCCACGGGTGGCATCACGACGGTGGTGCGGCCGCCGTCGGGCTGTGGCCATGGATAGGGCTGCCCGGTGCGCGGGTCGATCGGTACCACGACACAGGCCGACAACGACGCGGCCAGCGCCACGACCGAACTCGCCGCCCTCAGGGTTACTGATGCGCAGGCGATGAAGCGTCTCATGGGGATTCTCGGGTTCCGGCACATGCCGTGACATTCAGCATCGGCGCCACGCGAGCACTGCGCAATGACCGTGCGCAACGTGGCGCCAGATGCGACCCACGGTGCCGGCAGGCGAGACCGCGGCGCCGCCAGGGGCTGCGCTATCCTTTGGCGATGACGTTGACCGAGTTGCGCTACATCGTTGCGGTCGCCCGCGAGCGCCACTTCGGCCGCGCCGCCGAGGCCTGCTTCGTCTCGCAGCCCACGCTGTCGGTGGCGATCAAGAAGCTCGAGGAGGAACTGGACGTCAAGATTTTCGAGCGCGGCGCCAACGAGGTCAGCGTCACGCCGCTGGGCGAGGCGATCGTGCGCCAGGCGCAAAGCGTGATCGAGCAGGCCGCTGCGATCAAGGAGATCGCCAAGCGCGGCAAGGACCCGCTCAATGGGCCGCTCAAGCTCGGCATCATCTACACGATCGGCCCGTACCTGCTGCCGGAGCTGGTGCGGCACGCGATCGAGATGACGCCGCAGATGCCGTTGATGCTGCAAGAGAACTTCACCGTCAAGCTGCTGGAGATGCTGCGCACCGGTGAGTTGGACTGCGCCATCATGGCCGAGCCCTTCCCGGACACCGGACTGGCGATCGCACCGCTGTACGACGAGCCGTTCGTGGTGGCGGTCCCCAAGTCGCACCCGATCGCCAAGCGCAGGTCGATCGGCGCCGAGGAGCTGAAGCGCGAAACGATGCTGCTGCTGGGCACCGGCCACTGCTTCCGTGACCACGTGCTCGAGGTCTGCCCCGAGTTCGCGCGCTTTTCGAGCGATGCCGAGGGCATCCGCAAGAGTTTCGAGGGCTCGTCGCTCGAGACGATCAAGCACATGGTGGCCTCGGGGATGGGCATCACCGTGGTGCCGCAACTGTCGGTGCCCAAGGATCCGGCGGGCCTGGTCAGGTACATCCCCTTCGATAAGCCCGTGCCCTCGCGCCGCGTCGTGCTCGCGTGGCGGCGCACCTTCACGCGCTACGAGGCGATCGCGGCGCTGCGCAACGCGGTCTACGCCTGCGAGCTGGCCGGGGTGACGCGGTTGTCGTAGCGCAGGCCGCGCAGGATGCGCCTATCGCCGCGATGAGCGTGGGGGCTATCGGCGCGCTAGAGGGTTTCCACTGGACGTGCCGCGGCAGCTTTCCTAATCTTCGAGCACGTTCAACCGTTGTCAAGGAAACGCATGTCCACCCAAGCCAAGTGCCCGTTCAATCACGCCGCCGGGGGCGGCACCACGAATCAGGACTGGTGGCCGCAGCAGCTGCGGCTTGACCTGCTGAGTCAGCATTCGAGCAAGTCCAACCCGCTCGGCGAGTCGTTCGACTACGCCGCAGCGTTCAAGAAGCTGGACTACTTTGCACTCAAGAAGGACTTGCTGGCGCTGATGACCGATTCGCAGGACTGGTGGCCGGCCGACTTTGGCCACTACGGCCCGCAATTCGTCCGTATGGCCTGGCATGCCGCCGGCACCTATCGCACCGCCGATGGCCGCGGTGGCGGCGGGCGCGGGCAGCAGCGCTTCGCGCCGCTGAACTCCTGGCCCGACAACGTCAATATCGACAAGAGCCGCCGGCTGCTGTGGCCGATCAAGCAGAAGTACGGTCAAAGCATCTCGTGGGCCGATCTGCTGATCCTGGCCGGCAACGTGGCGCTGGAGTCGATGGGATTTCGCACGTTTGGCTTCGCCGCCGGGCGCGAGGACGTCTGGGAACCGGACCACGATGTCAACTGGGGCCGCGAGACGAAGTGGCTCGCCGCGGACAAGCGCTTCACCGGAGACCGCGACCTCGACCAGCCGCTCGCGGCCACGCACATGGGCCTGATCTACGTGAACCCGGAGGGACCCGACGCCAACGGCGATCCGGTGTCCGCCGCCAAGGACATCCGCGCCACCTTTGGCCGCATGGCGATGAACGACGAGGAGATCGTCGCATTGATCGCGGGCGGCCACACCTTCGGCAAGGCGCATGGCGCGGCCCCGGAGTCGCACAAGGGTCCAGAGCCCGAGGGCGCGCCGCTCGAGGCGCAGGGCCTGGGCTGGATGAGCGACCATGGCCAGGGCCACGGCAAGGACACGATCTCCAGCGGCCTTGAGGTGACCTGGACCACCACGCCGGCTCGTTGGAGCAACGACTTCTTCGAGCATCTCTTCAAGTACGAGTGGGAGATGGTCAAGTCCCCCGCCGGCGCCAAGCAATGGGTGGCCAAGGACGCGCCGGAGATCATCCCGGACGCCCACATCCCCGGGAAGAAACACAAGCCGACGATGCTGACGACGGACCTCACGATGAGGTTCGACCCCGAGTTCGAGAAGATCTCGCGCCGCTTCCGCGACAACCCCCAGGCCTTTGCCGATGCGTTTGCGCGTGCCTGGTACAAGCTGACGCACCGCGACATGGGTCCGCGCGCGCGCTACTTCGGCCCCGAAGTGCCGAAGGAAGAGTTGTTGTGGCAGGACCCGCTGCCTGCGGCGACCTGGAAGCCCACCCCGGCCGACATCGCCGACGCGAAGGCCAAGATCGCGGCGTCGGGCCTCACGGTTGCGCAACTGGTCTCGACCGCTTGGGCCTCGGCTTCGACCTTCCGCGGCGGCGACAAGCGCGGCGGCGCCAACGGCGCGCGAATCCGCCTCGCACCGCAAAGAGGCTGGGAGGCGAACACGCCAGGCGAGCTGGCAAAGGTGCTGGTCAAGCTGGAAGAGATCCAGAAGGCCTCGGGCAAGCTGTCGCTGGCCGACCTGATCGTGCTGGCCGGCGGCGTGGGCATTGAGCAGGCGGCCAGGGCGGCAAGCGTGACCATCGAGGTGCCTTTCGCGCCCGGCCGCGTCGACGCGACACAGACGCAGACCGATGTCGAGTCGTTCGGCGTACTCGAGCCGATCGCCGACGGTTTCCGCAACTACTTCAAGGGCCCGGCCAGCGTTCCGGTCGAGCACCTGCTTGTCGACAAGGCGCAGCAGCTCACGCTCACCGCGCCGGAGATGACGGCGCTCATCGGCGGCTTGCGCGTGCTGGGCGCCAACAGCGGCGGCAGCAAGCACGGGGTGTTCACCGACCGGCCGGGCGCGCTCACGACCGATTTCTTCGTGAACCTGCTCGACATGGGCACCGAGTGGAAGCCCGCCGCCGCCGGCATTTACGAGGGCCGCGACCGCAAGAGCGGTCGCACGCGTTGGACCGCGACCCGCGCCGATCTGGTGTTCGGCTCCAACTCGGTGCTGCGTGCCCTCGCGGAGGTGTATGCGAGCGCCGACGCGAAGGAAAAGTTCGTCAGGGATTTCGTTGGCGCGTGGACGCAGGTGATGAACCTCGACCGTTTCGATCTGGCTTGATGGGACGGGACGAAATGGCTAAGAACAAGGCCGCACCGGCCCTCGACATCGGCATCAGCCACAAGGACCGCGCGGCGATCGCCGCCGGCCTGTCCAGGCTGCTGGCCGACACCTACACGCTGTACCTGACCACACACAATTTCCACTGGAACGTGACCGGGCCCATGTTCAATACGCTGCATGCGATGTTCATGGCCCAGTACACGGAGCTGTGGAACGCGGTGGACCCCATCGCCGAGCGCATCCGCTCTCTCGGGCACGCGGCGCCCGGCTCGTATGCGCAGTTCGGCAAGCTCAGCTCGATCGCCGACGCGCCGGCCAAGCCCCCTAAGGCAATGGAGATGGTGCGCCTCCTGGTGGCCGGACACGAGGCCGTGGCGCGCACCGCGCGCAGCGTGTTCCCCGTGGCAGCCAAGGCTGACGACCAACCCACTGCCGACCTGCTGACGCAACGCCTGGACACCCATGAGAAGACGGCCTGGATGCTCCGGTCGTTGCTGGAGGCGTAGCGGCAACGTGACATCCTGACCCCCCTGGTCGACCGGTCTGCCCTCTTTGGGGGGATGCGCGGCGCGCGTGCGAGGCGTTCACTGCGCACATGCGCGACCAAAGCCGTCAGGAGGAGTGGGCCAACGCCGCCAGCCACGCGCTGGGCGTCTTGCTGGCCCTGGCCGCCTGGCCCTGGCTGGCTGCCGCGGCAGCGCGGCAGGGCGGGCGGGTGGGCGAGGCGGCAATCGGCCTGTTCCTGGCGACGATGGTGCTGCAGTACGCCGTCTCGACGCTGTATCACGCGCTGCCGGGTGGCCGCGCCAAGCTGTGGGCCCGCTCGGCCGACCATGCCGCGATCTTCCTGTTCATCGCGGGCAGCGCCACCCCCTTCGCGCTCGGGCTGCTCGGCGGGCGGGCCGGTGCCGCCACCTGTGCCCTCATTTGGACCCTGGCGCTGGCGGGCGCCTGGCTGAAGATGATGCGGCGCCTGACCAGTGCGCGCGTGTCCACCGGCCTGTACCTGCTGTTCGGCTGGCTGGCAGCGCTGCTGCTGTGGCCTGACTTGCAGCACGTCAACGGCACGGCGATGGCCTGGCTGATCGGAGGCGGGGTGGCCTACATGGTGGGCGCGGGCTTCTTCATGTTCGATGCGTCGTTGCGCTTCGGCCATTTCATCTGGCACTTGTTTGCGTTGGCGGGCAGCTCGTGCCACGTCTGCGCCGTCGTCTGGCCATCGATCGCCTGAGTCAGCGTTCGAGGTCGTCGATGTGCTTGGGCCAGCTCGCATGGAGCAGCCTGGACAGCGAGCGGTCGGCGAGCAGCTTGCCGCCCGTCTGGCAGCGCGGGCAGTAGTTCGTCTCGTTGTTCGCGTGCACGATGCGCTGTACCTTGGTGCCACACGCGGGACAGGGCTCGCCATAGCGGCCATGCACCGCCATCTGCGGGTGGAAGGCGGTGACTTTCGGCGGCCAGCCTGCCTGCTTGTGCGCTTCGGCACGGAGCCGCCCGGTCCACTCGGTCATTACCGCGCGTGTCGCATCGAGCAGGCGCCCGACTACGGTTGTGTCGACACTGCGCGTCAGCGCCACCGGCGACAGGCGCGCGCGGTGCAGGATCTCGTCGGAGTACGCATTGCCGATGCCGCTGAACAGTGCCGGGTTGGTCAGCGAGCGCTTGAGTGTGTGGTTCTCGGCGGCCAGCCGCGCCGCGAACTCGGCGGCCGTGCAGGTCATCACGTCGATGCCGCCGGGGTCCATCGCGCACAGTGCGCCGCGCCCTTGGACCAGGTGCAGCGAGGCGCGCCGCTGCGTGCCCGCTTCGGTCAGTGCCAGCGTACCGCCATCGAACTCGATGGCGGCAAGCGTCGTCTTGGCCGGCGTCTTGCTGCCAGCCGCGTGCCAGTGCAGACGTCCGGCGACCATCAGA
>JAOUIM010000459.1 GCA_029884035.1 Aquincola sp.
GACCGCATCGCCCACTGGGCCGACGTCGGCGCTCAGCTGTCGCCTACCGTTGCGCGCCTGGTGGATCAGGCGAAGAAGGCCGCGGCCTGATCGAGCGGGCCACCCGGGCGCGCGCCCCCGCGGGCCCGTGAGGTGGCGTCGTGACGATGCCACCGGTCACGGTTGTCGATCCCGGGATCGAGTTTCCTGCCGACGCCATTGAGGTCGGGAGGATTGCTGGTGCTTGGGGCGTGAAGGGCTGGATCAAGGTTCAACCCTTCGCTTCCGATCCGCAGGCGCTGTTTTCGTCCCGGCGCTGGTTTCTGCGGCCGCCGGAGGGGCCCGGCGCCGCGGTGTCTGTGCCGCCCTTGCTGTGCATCACCGACTCGCGCACGCACGGCAGCCTGATCGTCGCTGCCGCGCAGGAGGTCGCCGATCGCGCCGCGGCCGATGCACTTCGGGGCGCCCGCATCTTCGTGTCGCGCGCGAGCTTTCCCACCGCAAGCGCCGACGAGTACTACTGGGTCGACCTGCTCGGCTGCGACGTCGTCAACCGCGACGGCCAGCCGCTTGGCCGCGTCAGCGGCCTCACGGATACCGGGGCGCACAGCGTGCTGCATGTCCGTGCGAATGGCGCGCCCGAGCGGCTCATCCCCTTCGTCGCGGCCTACATCGATGAGGTCGATCTGGTCGCGCGCTGCATCCGGGTCGACTGGGGACTGGATTTCTGATGCGGTTCGACGTCATCACGCTCTTCCCCGAGCTGTTCGGGCCCTTCCTCGGTCTGGGCGTGACCCGGCGGGCCTTCGAGGCGCGCTCAGTCGACGTCCGGCTCTGGCCGCTTCGCGACCACGGTGAGGGCATCCACCAGCGGGTCGACGACCGGCCCTTTGGCGGCGGGCCCGGCATGGTGCTCCTGGCCGAACCGCTGGAGCGCGCGCTCGCAGCCGCGACAGCGGACCGCGCCGGGCAGGCGCCCGCCGTCGTGCATTTCACGCCGACGGGCAAGCGACTGGATCAGGGGCTGGTGCGCGAGTTTTCCGTGGGGCGCGGTGCCGTGCTCGTTTGCGGGCGCTACGAGGGGATCGACCAGCGATTCGTCGACCGCCACGTCACGCTCGAGCTGAGCCTCGGTGACTTTGTCCTGTCCGGCGGCGAGCTCGCTGCCCTGGTCCTGCTCGATGCGGTGGCCCGTCTGCAGGCGGGTGTGCTCGGGGATGCGAAGTCCCACGAGCAGGACAGCTTTGGCGCCCAAGGCCTTCTCGATTGCCCGCACTACAGCCGTCCGGAGGTCCTGACCGACGGCGCAGCCGTGCCCGCAGTGCTGATGTCGGGTCACCACGAGGCGATTGCCCGCTGGCGGCGTGAGCGATCGCTCGAGCTGACCGCTCGCCGCCGGCCCGACCTGATCATCAGGGCGCGCGCCGCCGGGGCCCTCTCGCCCGCCGACGAGGCGTTCCTTGCCTTGCTCAGGCTATAATTTTCGGCTTTCGATCCTCTGCCGGGGCACAGTGCACCTCGCGTGCGCGCACTCCAACCACCCGCCGGCATGATCACACGGAGAACCCTGTGGACCTGATCCAGACCCTCGAGAACGAGGAAATCGCCCGCCTGGGCAAGAAGATCCCCGACTTCGCCGCTGGCGACACGGTGATTGTCAGTGTGAACGTCGTCGAAGGAACCCGCAAGCGCGTGCAGGCCTACGAGGGTGTCGTGATCGCCAAGCGCAACCGCGGTTTGAACAGTTCGTTCATCGTGCGCAAGGTCTCGAGCGGCGAGGGCGTCGAACGAACGTTCCAGCTCTACAGTCCGTTGATCTCGGGCATTGAGGTCAAGCGGCGCGGCGACGTGCGACGCGCCAAGCTCTATTTCCTGCGCGAGCGTTCGGGCAAGTCGGCCCGCATCAAGGCCAAGCTCAGCTGAAGGAGGCCGCGTGCCCGCGAAAGGCCGCCCCTGGGGCGGCCTTTCGCTTTCTGGCCTATGCTGGTCCGCGTTTCATGTCGTCGATCATTCGCCCACCGATCCTGAACCCACGCGTCGTGCCGGTGCTCGGTCGCGACGAGCACCTGCCGCCGGTGGCGGCCGAACGCCTGACCGCGCCGGCGCTCCGGCAGCGCTTTGCGGCACCCCCCGACTGGGAGCCCGAGAAGCGCGGTGACGGGCGTTTCTTCGAGGGCAGAGTTCGTACCGACGCTGCAGTGCTGGTGCCGCTGGTCGAGCGCGAGGGCGGGCTGACCGTGCTGCTGACACAGCGCACCGCGCACTTGCGCGATCATGCGGGCCAGATCAGCTTTCCAGGCGGTCGCGCCGAGGCCGGCGACGTCGATGCGGCGGCGACTGCGCTGCGGGAGACCGAGGAGGAAGTGGGTCTGGCGCGCCGGCACGTCGAGGTGATCGGCCGGCTGCCTGAGTACCTGACGGTCACCCATTACGCGGTCACACCGATCGTCGGCCTGGTCCGTCCGGGCTTCGATCTCACGCTCGACGCCCACGAGGTGGCCGAGGCGTTCGAGGTGCCGCTGCAATACCTGATGAGTCCGGCGCACCACCAGCGCCATGGTGTCGACATGCTGGGCATTCGGCGCGAATTTCTATCGATGCCGTGGCCGCGCCCGGACGGCAAGGGCGACTATTTCATCTGGGGCGCGACCGCGGCAATGTTGCGCAATTTCTACCGGTTCCTCAGCGCATAGCCGATTGCCCGCGGGGCTGCGTATCATCGCTGCCGATGAGCTTCTTAGCCGTCCTGTTCGCGCTGATGCTCGAGCAACTCAAGCCGCTGCCGCGCGACAACTGGGTGCACGACACGCTCGTCGGCTGGGTCGGGTGGGCTGGCCGTAACTTCGACGCGGGGCGCGAGCGCCATGCGATCGTGGTGTGGTGCGTGACGGTGGTCGCGCCTGCGCTGGCGGCATGCCTGGTGTATCTGGGCATTGCACACTACAGGCTGCTGGGGGAGCTCTCG
>JAOUIM010000074.1 GCA_029884035.1 Aquincola sp.
CATGCCGCGACGCCGGGCCACAGCAGGCGCGAGTAGCGCTCCGTGAACGACGGGTCGCGCACGTCGAGCAGCATGATCGCGTAGACCATGAACACCATCACCGCGCCGACGTAGATCATGATCTGGAACACCGCGATCACGTGCACGCCGAGCAGGCCGTAGATGCCGCCCAGCGAGATCATCGTTGCGATCAGCGCGAGTGCCACGCGCATCGGCTGGCGCAGCACGATCATCAGCACGCCACCGGTCACGGCCGCGGTGGCGAACGCAATGAGCAGCAGGTTCTCGATCATGCGGCGCCTTTCGCGGCAGCCGCGGGCCGCGCAGAGTATGGTTTGGCGACGTCGCGCGCCGGTTGCCACGTCAGCAGTTCTTCCTTCTTGATCCACATCGCATGGCGGTCGGGGCCGGGCAGGTTGGGCACGTCCTTGACCATGCGGATCGCGTCCTCGGGGCAGGCCTCGACGCACAAGCCGCAGAAGATGCAGCGCGAGTAGTCGATCTCGAAGCGCGCCGGGCTCTTGGGGTGCGTCGGATCGTTCGCGTCGTACGCTGCCTCGATCTCGATCACCTTGGCCGGGCAGACGGTGGCGCACATGTTGCATGCCACGCACTGCGGGCTGCCGTCGGGGCGCTGCGTCAGCACATGCTTGCCGCGGTTGCCCTGCGCGTAATCGGGCCGCATCTCCTCGGGGTAGTAGGCCGTGACCGCGCCCTTGCGGCCGGTGCACCAGCGCCACATGTTGCGCAGGAACACGCCGCCGGTGATCGACAGGCCGCGCACCACCTCGAGCAGGTAGACGTTCTCCCACGCGCCCATCGTGGGTTCGTTCCAGTAGATGCGCCGGCGGCCGCGCTCGACCTTGGACAGCTTGGTCACTGGAAGCCTCCGAGCGCCCACACCGCGACGGCGGTGACCACCAGGTTGGCCAGGCAGATCGGGAACAGGAACTTCCACGCGAAGCGCAGCAGCTGGTCGTAGCGGAAGCGCGGCAGGCTCCAGCGTACGAGGATCTGGAAGCTGCTCATGAACAGGACCTTCGCCAGGAAGGTCACGAGCTGCAGCACGACGACCGTGCCGTGGCTCAGCGCGATCACCGTGCCGCCGGGCAGCGCGAAGCCGCGGTCGTTCATGTACGGCAGGTTGTAGCCGCCGAGGAACAGGGTCGAGAAGATCGCCGCGATGACCGCGATCTCGATGAACTCGGCGAACATGAACAGGCCCATCTTCATCGCCGAGTACTCGGTGAAGTAGCCGGCGATCAGCTCGCTCTCGGCCTCGGGCAGGTCGAACGGGATGCGCCGGTTCTCGGCCATCGCGGCAGTGACGAACAGCACCGCAGCGAACGGCTGCAGGAACACGCCCCAGGCAGGAAGGAATCCGAACAGGGTGCCCGACTGGTGATCGACGATCGCCGTCAGGTCCACCGTGCCGTAGATCAGGACCAGGCCCAGCACCGTCAGGCCCATCACCAGCTCGTAGGAGATCATCTGCGAGCCGGCACGCAGCGCGCCGAGCATCGAGAACTTGTTCGACGACGACCAGCCGGCGAGCATCGCGCCGATCACGGTCAGGCCGCCGAAGGCAAAGATGATCAGCAGGCCGGCATCGAGCCGCGCGATCTGCAACTGGTAGCTGCGCTCGCCGAACCACGCGGCCACCGCCGGCAGCCCCGAGAACAGCTCGGCTGGGTGCAGCGAGCCGCCGAAGGGGATGACGGCAAACACGAGGAGCACCGGCGCGAACACGACCCATGGCGCGATCGCGTAGGCGAACTTGTCGTAGCTGTCGGGCCGGAAGTCCTCCTTGAGCATCATCTTCAGCCCGTCGGCGATGCCGTGGAACAGGCCGATCCACACCAGCTTGATCTGCGTGTAGGGCAGGCGGATGTAGGCGCGGTTGGCGCCGATGCGGTCGCTCATGACCGCCGCCTGCTTGCGCTCGACCCATGTGAGGATGGTGCCGAAGGTCAGCAGCATGCCCAGCGCATAACCGATGTAGACCGCGTGGACGACCAGGTCCTGCATCATGGCGTCACCGCCTCCCTGGCCGTGTACACCCCGAGGGCTTCGAACAGCCCCTGCGCGTCGAGCACGCCGGGTGGCTTGGCGAAGCAGCGCTCGAACGCGCTCGTCACACCCTCGAAGTTGCTGAAGTGGCCGCGCTGCTCGGTCATCACGCTGATCGGGAAGAACACGTCGGCGTGGCCGTTCTCGGGCGCCAGGTACGCATTGAGGAAGATGACCGGCACGCCGCGCGGCAATGCCGCGAAGTCGGCACCCTCGCCCCACACGAGCACCAGGTCGGTATCCGGCGCAAAGGCGACGGGCGCGCTGCCGAACAGCGCGCGTGCGGTGTGGCCGTTGGGATTCTTGTCGGCGCGGATCAGCAGCTCGTCGGCCACCACCTCACCATCGGCGGGCTGGTGATCGGCCTTGACGAAGCACGCGAAACGCTCGCCAAACGCCACCTTGAAGGCCTGCAGCTCCTCGTTCGATCCCCAGCTCGAGACCAGTGCCACGGGGCGGCGCGCTTTCGCGATCAAGGCGCGTGCCTGGACAAGGGCTTCGTCGAAGGGCACTTCACGGCCCCTGGCCATCGGCGCATGGGCGCGCGGCCGTTCGAGAATCTGGGCGAGGTCGCGCGCCTTGTTGCAGACCCACGGCCCGTTGACGGCCGGGTTGTCGCGCGGCGTGACGCGTGCGATCGCCGTGTTGTGCCTCGCGTCGAGCGAACGCAGCGCCCACTCGGGCTTGCGGTGCCACACGTCGATGTTGCAGCCGCGCTCGCAGCCGGGGCACACCGAGGGCGTGGCCTTGAGGTACCAGACCCGGTCCTTGTAGAGGAAGTCCTTCGACAGCAGCGCGCCCACCGGGCACAGGTCGATGATGTTGTCGGAGTAGGCGTCGTGCTCGAGTGGGCTCGCGCCGGGCCCCTGGGACGGACGGATGACGGAGTAGTCGCCACGGTCCTGAACGCCCAGCGCGTGCGACTTCGACACCTCGTGCGTGAAGCGCACGCAGCGGGTGCACAGCACGCAGCGCTCGTTGTCCAGCGTGATGCGACTCGACAGACTGTAGAACTTGGTGATCTCGACCTTGGGCTCGCGCGAGACCGACGCCTCGCCGTTGTAGGCGACGTGGTAGTCCTGCAGCGTGCACTCGCCGGCCTTGTCGCAGATGCCGCAGTCCACCGGGTGGTTGAGCGTGAGGAACTGCAGGATCGCCTTGCGGTGCGCGCGCACCAGCTCGGTGTCGGTCTGCACGCGCAAGTTTTCGCTCACCGGCATGTTGCAGCTGATCTCGACCCAGCTGCGGCCCTCCACCTGCACCACGCACAGGCGGCAGTTGCCGGCGATCGACAGCTTGGGGTGCCAGCACAGGCGCGGGATGTAGATGCCGTTCGCGTCGGCGACCTGCATCACCGTGTGCTCGAGGCTGGCGTCGAAGGGCTGGCCGTCTATGAAGATGCGAGGCATTCCAGCTTCCCTTCGCACAGCGACCGGCCGGTGGTGATCCAGTGCTCGAACTCGTGGCGGTACTTGGCGAGGATCCCGATCACGGCGTAGCCCGCCGCGTCGCCCATGCCGCAGATCGTGTTGCCGTCCTGCAGCTTGGAGATGTGGATCATCTGGTCCAGGTCCTCGACGCGGCCCATGCCCATGACGATGCGATCGATGATGCGGTGCAGCCAGCCCATGCCCTCGCGGCAGGGCGTGCACTGGCCGCACGACTCGTGGTGATAGAAACGCAGCATCACCTGCAGCAGCCTGACCATGCAGGTGCCCTCGGCGATCGCGATCATCCCGCCCGAGCCCATCGACGAGCCGGCCGGCTCGACTTCGGTCGGATCGAGGTTCAGGGTCTCGACCTCCGCGGCGGTAAGCACCTTGGTCGAGATGCCGCCCGGGATCACGCACTTCAACGCGGCGCCGCCGAGCATGCCGCCGGCGTCCTCGTAGATCAGGCGCTTCCACGGGTAGCCGATCTCGATCTCGTAGACACCGGGTTTGGCAACGTGGCCCGAGATCGAGATCAGCCGTGTCCCGGGTGCCTTGGGCGAACCGATCGCCTTGAACGCGGCCGACCCGTTGTTCACGATCCATGCGATGTTGGACAGCGTCTCGACGTTGTTGATCACCGTCGGCTTCTGGTACAGGCCCTTGACGGTCAACCGCGGCGGGCGGTTGCGCGGGTAGCCGCGCTTGCCCTCGATCGAGGTGATCAGTGCCGAGGCCTCGCCGCAGACGTAGGAGCCGGCACCGCGGTAGATGATGATGTCGCAGGAAAAGCCGGTGCCCAGGATGTTCTCGCCGACAAGCCCCGCGTCGTAGGCCTCGTCGAGCGCGGCCTGTAGGCGCCGGTACGGGCCGGAGAATTCGCCGCGCATGTAGACGAACGCGTGCCGCACCTGCAGCGCGTAGGCTGCGATCAGCATCGACTCGATCAGCTGGTGCGGAGAGTTCTCGAGGATCCAGCGGTCCTTGAAGGTACCGGGTTCGCCCTCGTCGGCGTTGGCGCACAGGAAGTGCGTCTGGCCGTCGTCGAGCTGGATCACCGACCATTTGCGCCCGGCCGAGAAAGCCGCGCCGCCGCGGCCCTGCAGGCCCGAGGCAGTGACTTCCTTGCCGATCTCTGCCGGCGTCATCGTCTTCAGTGCCTTGTCGAGGGCACTGTACTGGCCGCGTGCCCTCGCCTCGGCGAGCAGGTGCGAGGTCGCGGTGACCGGGAAGGTCATCAGGATGCGGGCGTCGCGGTTGGGCGTCATGGCGTCATCCGGTCAGCCCAGCCTGCCGAGAAGCTCGTCGGCCTTCTCGGGACTCATGTTCTCGTGGTACTCGTCGTTGACCACCATCACCGGCGCGGTACCGCACGATCCCAGGCATTCGCAGGTCTTGAGCGTGAATCGCCCGTCGGCAGTGGTCCCGCCGATGGCCACGCCGAGCTTGTCGTGCAGGTGCCGGATGAGACGTTCGGCGCCGCGCATCGAGCAGCTCACGTTGCGACAGACTTCGAGATGGAAGCGCCCGACCGGCTCGCGGCGGAACTGTGTGTAGAAGCTCAGCACCTCCTCGACCTGGATCCGCGGCACGCCCAGGTAGGCGGTGAGCGCGTCGATGTCCTCCTCCGCCACGTATCCGCGCTCTTCCTGGATGCGCCGCAGGCAGGGCAGCGTCAGCGAGGAATCGAACCCGGCCGGGAAGCGCGCGCGCAGCCGGTCGAACTCGCCGACGAGCGACGTGAACAACGCATTGCTCATCGATCGCACTCCCCGCCGATCATGTTGACCGAGCCGAAGGTGGGCACCACATCGGCGAGCTGCCCGCCTTCGAGCATCAGGTGCGTGACGCCCATGTGGATGAAGCTGGGCGCCCGGCAGTGCACGCGGTACGGCTGGCCCTCGCCGGTGGACACGATGAAGAAGCCGAGCTCGCCGTTGGCGCCTTCCTGCGAGTAGTAGGTCTCGCCGGCCGGGACGCGCGGGCCATCGATGATCAGCTTGAAGTGGCTGATCAGCGACTCGATCTCGTTGTAGACGAGCTGCTTGTCGGGCAGCGCGCAACGCGGGTCGTCGGTCATCACCGGCCCGGCGGGCAGCAGGTCCACGCACTGGCGGATCATGTAGACCGACTCGTCCATCTCGCGCATGCGCACGACGTAACGGTCGTAGTTGTCGCCCAGGATGCCGGTGGGCACCTCGAAGTCGAGGTCGGCGTAGGCCAGGTAGGGCGTGTCCTTGCGGATGTCGCGCGCCAGCCCCGTGGAGCGCAGCATCGGCCCGGTGACGCCGTAGCTCAGCGCCTGGGCCTGCGTGAGCACCCCCACTCGCCGCATGCGGTCGACGAAGATGCGGTTGCGGTCCATCAGGCCGTGGATGCGGTCGATGAACTTCTCGTACTCGGCGAGCACCTCGTCCAGCCGCTTGAGCCAGCCCTCGGGCAGGTCGCGCGCGACGCCACCAATGCGGCCATAGCTGTAGGTCACGCGCGCGCCGGTCACGTCGGCCAGATGCTCGTAGATGTAGTCGCGCAGCGTCATCAGGTAGAGGAACGCGGTCATCGCGCCCAGCTCCATCAGCCCGGCGGCCACGCAGGTGATGTGGTCGGCGATGCGCGAGTACTCGCTCAACAACGTGCGCAGCATGCGCGCGCGCGGCGTGATCTCGATGCCCATCATCTGCTCGACCGCGCCGCAGTAGGCGAAGTCGTTGATCAGTGCCGAGCAGTAGTTCAGGCGGTCGACATAGGGGATCAGGTTGTGCCAGGTGTGCGACTCGCACTCCTTCTCGAAGCCGCGGTGCAGGTAGCCGCAGTGCACGTCGGCGCGCAGCACGCGCTCGCCATCGAGCTCGGTGATGATCTGCACCGTGCCGTGGGTGGCCGGGTGCGACGGCCCGATGTTGACGATGACACGGCCGTCCTGCTCGGCAGTGGGCGCGAAGGCCGCGCGCACGGGGTTGGGGATCTTCATGTCCATGGCGCTTGGCTAGCCCTGCCCCTCGGCGTCGCGATACTGGACGAGCGGCTGCTCGTGGTGCTTGTCGTAGTCCTTGCGCAGCGGATGGCCGACGAACCCTTCGTACAGCAGGATCGGCCGCAGGTCGGCGTTGCCGCGGAAGGCGATCCCCAGCATTTCATGGCACTCGCGTTCCATGAAGGCGGCCGATCCGTACAGCGGCGTCAGGCTGTCGACCACCGGCGCGGCCTCCTCGACGCGCGTCTTGATGCGCACGCGCGTGCAGTCGGTGCTGCGGAAGAAGTGCCACACGACCTCGAAGCGCGGCGCCTGGCCCATCCAGTCGACCGCCGTCACGTCGAGCAGCATGTCGTAGCCGTGGACGTCGCGCAGCTCGCGCGCGGCATCGAGCACCTGCGCCGGCGCGAACTGCACGACCGGCATGCCGTGCGACAGCGTCGCCTCGACGCCGAGCAGCGACGTGATGCGCTCGGCCATCTCAGAAGTCCCCTTTCAGGATCACGTGGTGCTGCTTCGCGATCTTGTCCTGCAGCTGCATGATGCCGTCGATCACCATCTCGGGGCGCGGCGGGCAGCCGGGAATGTAGACGTCCACCGGGATGATCTTGTCGATGCCCTGCACCACCGCGTAGTTGTCGTAGAAACCGCCGCTGGTGGCGCACACGCCGAACGCCATCGCCCACTTGGGCTCGCACATCTGCTCCCAGATGCGCTGCAGCACCGGCGCCTGCTTGTGCGTGATCGTGCCCACCACCATCATCAAGTCGCTCTGCCGCGGTGTAAAGCGCGGCAGAGCGGCACCGAAGCGGTCGGTGTCGTAGAGCGTGGAGCTCACCGACATGAACTCCATGCCGCAGCAAGCGGTGACGAACGGGTAGGGGAAGATCGAGAACTTGCGCGCCCAGCCGACGATTTCGTCCTTCTTAGTCGTGAAGACGTCGAAGGTGGGCACCTTGGCCACGGGGGTGCCGGCCGGCACGATCGGGATGGTCGTCTTCGCGGCGGTGCTCATGAGATCCCCAAGGCCCTTCGGGACGGCCGTGCCGCGCTCATTCGGTGACCCCTTCGATCAGCCGGCTCTTCCACACGTAGGCCAGCATCAGGACCAGCAGGAAGACGAAGAAGCCGAAGGTGAACAGCAGCCACCCGGTGAGCGGCTGCGCGCCCAGGGCCCAGATGAAGAGGAACACGGTCTCCAGGTCGAACAGGATGAAGACGATCGCCACTGCGTAGTACTTGATCGGTACCGCCTTGACGTTCAGCGGGTCGACCGGCGTCGCGCCGCACTCGAAGGGCTCGAGCTTGCTGCCGCGAGGCTTGGGTTGCGGGCCCAGCACCGCGTTCATCGCCAGCGTGATGCCGATGAAACCGAGGATGGCCGCGAACCACAGGCCGAAGGTCACGTACGCAGTCATCGCAACCCCTGCTTGACCATGGCTCGCCGAAGGAACGCGATCTGCGTGGCCAGCGGCAGCTCCTTCGGGCACACGTCGTGGCAGGCCAGCAGCGACATGCAGCCGAACACGCCGTCGTCGTCGCCGACGATGTCGTACCAGTCGGCGTCGTTGCGTGCATCGCGCGGGTCGAGCCGGAAGCGCGCGATGCGGTTCATGCCGACAGCGCCGACGAAGTCCTCGCGCATGCGCGCGGTCCCGCAGGCGGCCACGCAGCAGCCGCACTCGATGCAGCGGTCGAGCTCGTAGATCCTGTCGGCGAGCTCCGGGTCCATCGTCGCCTCGATGCGGCCGATGTCGAGCGTGCCGTCGCGCATGTGCAGCCAGCCTTCGAGGCGCTCGCTCATCGAACGCATCCACTTTCCGGTGTTGACCGACAGGTCACCGATCAATTCGAAGAAGGGCAACGGCGCCAGCGTGATCGTGCGGCCGTGGTTCTTGGTCAGCGTGCGGCAGGCCAGCGTGGGCTTGCCGTCGATCACCATCGCGCAGCTGCCGCAGATGCCGGCGCGGCAGACGAAGTCGAACTGCAGCGACGGGTCTTGCTTCTCGCGGATCTCGGTCAGCGCGATGAACAGCGTCATGCCGTCGGCTTCCTCGATTTCGTAGCTCTGCCAGTGCGGCGTGCTGGCCGGATCGCGCGGGTTGTGGCGCAGGACCTTGATCTGGAGCCTGCGGCCGGCGCCCGACGGTGCAGCGCCGTTGCGAGGCACGACCTTGACGGGCGATTCGGTCATGTGGCCCCCAAGACCCTGCGGGTCGTCCCCCCGAGGGGGAGTAAGCGCCTTCGGAGCGGCCGTGCGGCGCTCAATGGGCCCTCCAAGACACTGCGGGTCGTCCCCCCGAGGGGGAGCAAGCGCCTTCGGAGCGGCCGTGCGGCGCTCATGCCTCGAACCTTTCGTCGATGCGCTCGTTGCGGCCGCGCAGCGCGGCGGGCAGCAGGTGCTCGTAGGCCATCAACGCTTGCTGGACAGTGAAGCGGTCGGCGGCGCCGAGCCGCTCGCGCAGAGCGGCCACTTCGGCGGCCCGGCGCGGCGTGTCCGGGTGGTCGATGTAATCCTTGGCACCATAGCCGCGCCAGCCGGGCGGCAGCTCCATTGACATCACGTCGAGCGGCTCGTAGTCGAGGTGCGGCAGCGTGTCGGCCGCGCCGGTCCAGCGCGCGAGCGTGCGCTTGAGCCAGGCGGCATCGTCGCGCCGGGGATAGTCCTTGCGGAAGTGGGCGCCGCGGCTCTCGGTGCGTTGCAGAGCGCCATAGGCCACGCACAGCGCGAGCTTGAGCATCTTCTGCACCCGGTACGCGGTGACGAGTTCGGGATTCGCCCCGGCGTCACGGCTCTTCAGGCCGATGTTGCGGCTGCGAACCAGCAACTGCTGCAGTTCGTCGACGGCCGAACGCAAGTCGTCACCATTGCGGAAGATGCCCACCTGCGCGGTCATGATCTCCTGCATGCGCACGCGCAGTGCCGAGGCGTCCTCGGTGCCGCCGCCGTCGACCAGCACCTTCAGGTGCGCCTTCTCGCGTTCGACGAACTCGCGCACCAGACCCATCGGTACGGTCACGTCGTTCGCGGCGGCGTCGCAGAAGTCGGCGATGGACTCGCCGACGATGCGGCCGGCCACCACCGTCTCGGCCACCGAATTGCCGCCCAGGCGGTTGAAACCGTGCATGTCCCAGCAGGCGGCTTCGCCGGCGGCGAACAGGCCCTTCAACTGCGGGCTCTGGCCCGAGGGGTCGGTGCGAACGCCACCCATCGTGTAGTGCTGGGCCGGGCGCACCGCGATGAAGTCCTTGGTCGGGTCGGTGCCGAGGAAGTTCAGGCAGATCTCGTAGACCTCGCGCAGGTTGTGCTTGATGTGCTTTTCACCCAGCAGCGTGATGTCGAGCCAGAGGTGGTCGCCGAAGCGGCTCTTGACGCCCTTACCGGCAGCGATGTGCTGCTCCATGCGGCGCGACACCACGTCGCGCGAGGCGAGCTCCTTCTTCTCGGGCTCGTAGTCGGGCATGAAACGGTGACCGTCGGCGTCCTTGAGCAGCCCGCCGTCGCCGCGGCAGCCCTCGGTGACCAGGATGCCCGCCGGGAAGATGCCAGTGGGGTGGAACTGGACCGCCTCCATGTTGCCGAGCGCGGCCACGCCGGTTTCGAGCGCCAATGCGTGGCCGATGCCTTCGCAGATCACGGCGTTGGTGGTGACTCGGTACAGGCGCCCGGCGCCGCCTGTGGCGATCGCGGTGGCCTTGGCCAGGTACGCCGACAGCGAGCCGTCGATCAGGTCGCGCACCACCGCGCCGTAGCAGCGATGGCCGTCGTGGATCAGCGCCAGCGCCTCGGTGCGCTCGTGCACGGGGATCGAGTCGGCGATCGCCTGGTCGGCCACCGCCTGCAACATCGCGTGGCCGGTGCCGTCGCTGACATGGCAGGTGCGCCACTTCTTCGTGCCGCCGAAGTCGCGCTGCGCGATCAGGCCATGCGCCTCGTCGCGCTCGGTGATGGTGACGCGCTGGCCATTGATGACGACCTCGCGGTCGCCCTTTTTCACCCGGCTCCACGGCACGCCCCAGGCGGCGAGTTCGCGCACGGCCTTGGGCGCGGTGTTGACGAACATGCGAACGACCTGCTGGTCGGCGCCCCAGTCGCTGCCACGCACCGTGTCCTCGAAGTGCACGTCCTCGTTGTCGCCCTGACCCTTGATCACGTTGCCCAGGCTCGCCTGCATGCCGCCCTGAGCGGCCTTGCTGTGCGAGCGCTTGGCCGGCACGAGCGACAGCACGATCGCATCGTGGCCGCGCCGCTTGGCCGCCACCGCGAGGCGCAGCCCGGCGAGCCCGCCTCCGATCACGAGGACGTCGGTCTGGACGACTTTCAATTGGCGGGCTCCGCAGCCTTCACCCAGGCGGGCGTGTAGACCTCTCCGACGCGGTCGGCATGCTCGCGGCCGATCCGCATGTAGGCCGCCAGCGTGGCCAGCCCGAGCGCGAGCAGGAAGATGGTGAGCACCCACTTGAGCCGCTTCAGGCGGGCGCGGCTCGCGTTCGGGTCATCGCCCTGGAACCAGCCCCATTTGACCGCGAGGCGGTACAGGCCGATGCCGGCGTGCAGCTCGACGCAGAACAGAAGCACCAGGTACAGCGGCCACCAGCGCGCACTCCACACCCGGTCGGCCGAACCGTACGGGCCGATGTCGGCCGGATGCATCAGCATCTGGAACAGGTGCGGGAAGGCGAGGAAGAACAGCGCGAAGCCGGTGACCACCTGCACCCACCACAGCGTGGTGTCGCCATGGCCGAGCGTCTTGCGGTGCTCGTCGAACACGCCGTACTGCCGCGCGCTGGCGGGGAACTTGCGCATGGCCAGGAACGCGTGCAGCACGATCAGCGCCGCCACACCGGCGACGACGAACGACACCAGCACCGGAAAGCTGTGGCCGAAGACGAAGTAGCCCTCGAAAGCCTTCGTGACGATCCACATCGCGTCCTTGCTGATCAGGATCGACGACACGAACGCCATGTGGCCCCACATGAACAGGCCGAGCAGAAGCCCGGAAAGGCTCTGCGCCAGATCCATGCGTGCAGGCCACGGACTCTTGCGGACTCGCCCCCATGCGTCGGGTCCGCGCATGGCGCTGGTGTGCATTCGCATCGATGGCGCCCTGATCTCGGGTTCGAACGGACCGTAAGTGGTCTGAACTTGTGGGCGCAGTGTCCACAGTGCCTCGGTCCCGAGCCTTGACGCGGATCAGAGATCGACGCGGCAACAACGCGGTGGGATGCGGATGGTGGGCCGTGTTGGGATCGAACCAACGACCAAAGGATTATGAGACCGATGCCGCCTG
>JAOUIM010000075.1 GCA_029884035.1 Aquincola sp.
GGCCCTCGCGCGCCACCCCGGCGATGTCGAAGCGCAGAATGTCGCCGAGCTTCAAGCCGAGGGTCTGTGCCAGCCCCTCCTCGAGCGAGACGCCGTCCGCCTCATTGGGTGTCCAGCGCCCTGCGGAGACGATGTTGTGTCCGGGCAGCTGCGACGTGTGGCTGAGATTGAACTCGCGCTCGACCAGGCGCCGCCCGCGTTCGTCGCCGAACTCGTCGGGCGTGATCGCCTTGCCGTTGATCGCGACCAGCCGGCCGCGAATCATCGGGTACCAGTCGTAGCGGCTCACACCCGCAGCAGCGAGCTCCTTCCGGAATGCGGACGCCTGCTCGGGCTGGATGTTGATGACGAAGCGATTGGGCGCGTCAGGCGGCGTGGCCTCGCGCCAGCTCGCGATCAGGTCGGTGCGAAGCAGCACCAGCAGCACGAGCGCGAGCAGCCCCACGGAAAGCGCCGAGACCTGCAGCACCGCAAAGGCCGGGCGCGCGGCGAGTTGCCGCGTGGCCAGCACGAGCCAACGCGGCGCTCGCGCCTCGGGCACCGAGCGCTTCAGGCCCATCACTGCGAGCCAGGCCAACAGCGCGAACAGCGCGATCGCCGCGGCAAACCCGCCGACCGCGATGAGTCCGAGCTTGAGGTCGGAGGCGACCGTGACCAGCAGCGCGGCGAACCCGAGCGTGCCCGTGCCCAGCACCACGAGCGAGGCAGCCTTGAGGGCGCCGACGTCGCGCCGGATCACGCGCAACGGGGGCACCCGGGCGAGTTGCAGCACGGGCGGAAGACCGAAGCCGAGCAGCAGCGTCAGCCCGACCCCCAGTCCGAACACCGCCGGCCAGGCACCAACCGGCGGCAGGTCGGCCTGCACCAGGCCGGCGAGCAGCCAGACGAACACGTGGTGCACCGCAAAGCCGAGCACGATCCCCGCCACGCTGGCCAGCACACCGATGCCGCCGAATTCGATGGCATAGGCCGCCGCGATCGAGCGTTGGGGCTGGCCCAGCACGCGCAGCATCGCGCAATCGTCGAGATGCCGTTCCGCGAAGTCACGCGAGGCGATCGCCACCGCCACGGCGGCCAGCAGCGCAGCGAGCAGCGCGACGAGGTTGAGAAACTTGCCCGCGCGATTGAGCGTCTGCCGCATCTCGGGACGGCCCGACTCCATCGACTCGACGCGCACGCCACGAATATGCAGCGCGGCGATCCGGTCTTCGGCCCAGCGCACATAGGCCGACACGTCGGCATCGCGCCCCGCAGGCGATGCCACCGCCAGCCGGAACGTCACTCGGCTGGCCGGCTGGACGAGCCCGGTGGCGGCCAGATCGGCGTGGCCGAGCATGACGCGCGGCGCGAAACTCATGAAGCCCGCGCCACGGTCGGGTTCGATCGCGATCAGCCGCGTGATCTTCAGCGCGGCGTCGCCCAGCAACAGCGCGTCGCCGACCTTCAGTTGCAGCGCGCCCAGCAGCGACTCGTCGACCCACGCCGTGCCCGGCTCGGGCGCACCCGCGGCATCGAGTTCGGCACCGCCGCTGTCGCGCCGCAACTTGAGGCGCCCTCGCAACGGATAGGCGTCGCTCACCGCTTTGACCGCAACGAGCCTGGTCGCAGCGCCCTTGTCGTCGGGCGCGCGACCCATGCTCGGGAAGGTCGTCGTCGTGGCTACCGACAGGCCGCGCCGACGCGCCTCATCGATGAAGTCCGACGGCATCGCCCGGTCGCTGGCGACGATCGCATCGCCACCGAGCAACTGGCGCGCGTCACGACCGAGCCCGCGCTCGAGGCGGTCGGCAAAGAAGCCGACCGCGGTCAACGCCGCCACGGCGAGCGTGACGGCCACCAGCAACAGGCGCAACTCACCGGCCCGCAGGTCGCGCAGCGTCTGCCGCCAAGCCAGCGCGAAGGCGGACGGTGTGGCGCTCGGGTCTTGCTCGGTCGGATTCATCGGAGTCCAGACGATACCTCGGGCGCGAAGACGGCGTGCTGGTCGGGCCATCCACCCGCCCTTCGCACGACGAAATCGCTCCGCGGCGCCGTGGGGGTCGGACTACACTGCAACGAAGCGTTTCAGGAGCCCCGAAAGGATGAGCCAAGGTCCCCAGCGCGCCCTGTCCTGGATGGCTGCCGGCACTGCCGTCTTCCTGCTGTTGCTCGGCGGCGTGCTGGCGGTCAGCTTCGTGCAGCTCGACGAATTCGCGAGCGAGGCGCACGCCCAGGGTGACGCAGCCACGTTGCGGGTGCACAGCCAGCGCATCGCGCTGGCGAGCCTGGCGCTTCGCGATGCACGCGACGCGGACGAGCGCGCGCGGTGGCAACAGCGGCTTGCGGAGTCAGTGCAGGCCTTCGATCGCATCCAGACCGCGCTGGTCGAGGGCCAGGGCCTTGTGGACGAGCATGGCGGGGTCTACTGGCACCACCCGATCCGCGACCAGGCGATTGCGCGTGAGGTGCAGGCCGCGTGGCAGCGCTGGCGGCTGGCACTCGGCCCGCTGCTCGCGCCGGCACCTGGCGAGCCGGCGGTCGCCGCGGCCTCGGACGCCGCACTCGCGCAATCTCAACCGTTGCTCGACCTGCTGACCCGCCAGGAGGCGGTCGTCGCGGGCGAGCTGCGTGCGGATCTCGCGCGTTTCCGCAACGGCCAGCTCGGCGCGATCGCCGCGCTCGGGCTCGTTTTCGGCGTGCTGGCCTTCGTCACGCTCGGCCACATGCGTCGCCTCGGCGTGCAGCAGCGCGAACAGGTCGAGGCCACCGCGTCGGCGCGCGAGCGGGCCGAGCAGGCCAGCCAGGCCAAGACGCAATTCCTTGCGCGCATGAGCCATGAGTTGCGCACGCCGTTGAACGCGGTGCTCGGCCTGTCGCAACTGCTTCGCAGCGAGCTGGCCGAGGGGCGTAAGTTGTCGTCGCAGCACCTTGCCACGATCGAGGACGCCGGGCGCCACCTGCTCGCGCTGATCGACGACACGCTCGACCTCGCCCGCATCGAGGCCGGCCAGATGAGCGTGCGCTGCACGCCGTTGCGGCTGTCGTCGGTGATGACGGGCGCCACGCTGGCCTGCCGGGCCGACGCGGACCGCCAGGGTGTTCGCTTGTCGATGCGCTTCGATGCCGACGATCCCGAGACCCTGTATGCCGAGGGCGATGCCGTGCGTGTGCGCCAGGTGCTGATCAACCTGATCTCCAATGCGATCAAGTACAACCGTCGCGGTGGCAGCGTCGACGTGATGGGACTGGCGCGCGGCGCAGACGCCGTCGGTGTGCGCGTGAGCGACGACGGCCCGGGCATGACCGAGCCCCAGGTCGCGCAACTGTTCCAACCGTTCAACCGCCTCGGCGCCGAAGAAGGCGGCGTTTCCGGCACCGGCATCGGCCTGTCGATCGCCAAGCGGCTGGCGCACCTGATGCACGGCGACATCGAGGTGCGCAGCACACCCGGTCGTGGCAGTGTATTCACGCTCGTGCTGCCGCGAGCGGAGTACGACTCCGGCTTCTCGGCGACCCAGCCCGCGCCGCTGGAAACGCTCGCCGAAAGCGAGATCGGCGAGGGTGCCACCCTGCTCTACGTCGAGGACAACGAGGTCAACATCATCGTGTTCGAGGCCTGCCTTGCCCGCCGCCCCGGCATCCGCCTGCTGGTAGCCCGCGACGCCGACCAGGCGATGAGGCTGGCGCGCGCCAACGCGATCGACCTCGTGGTGCTCGACCTCAATCTGCCCGACACCAACGGTCTGGCGCTGTACCGCATGCTGCGCCAGATGCCGCAGCACCACTCGCTGCGCGCCGCGCTGCTGACTGCCGATGCGCTGCCCGCGACGGCCGAGGCCGCGCGCCGGGTCGGGATCTCTCGCGTGTGGACCAAGCCGCTGGACCCGGCAGCGCTGTTGGCCGAGATCGACGAGGTTCTGGCCGAGCGCGGCGTCGTGACGTCGCCCTGAACGCCGCATTCGAATCGCCTCAAGCCGCAACGGTGCCTGGCCCGGCACACTCACCCCATGTCGTCCCTCACGCTGCCTGCCCTCTTCGTCTCGCACGGCTCGCCGATGATTGCGCTCGAACCCGGCGCGGCCGGTGCTTTCCTTGCTCGCCTGGGCCCGGCGATCAACGCCACGTTCGGCCGCCCGCGCGCGATCGTCGCGCTTTCGGCGCACACGCTGACGCGTGAGCCGGTGCTGTTGGCCGCGCCACGCCACGAGGCCATCCACGATTTCGGCGGCTTCGACCCGCGCTTGTACGAGATGCGCTACGACGCCGATGGGGCGCCGGCGCTGGCCGAGCGCGTCGCCGCATTGCTGCGCCAGTGCGACATCGCGATGCACCGTGTCGAGCAGGGCGGGCTCGACCATGGCATCTGGACGCCGCTGCGCTATGCCTACCCCGGCGCCGATGTACCGATCCTGCCGCTGGGCTGGTCGCCGCGGGACAGCCCGGCCCGCCTGTTCGCGCTCGGTGAGGCGCTGGCACCGCTGGCCACCGAGGGGATACTTGTGCTGGGCACGGGCAGCATGACGCACAACCTGCGCCGCGTCGCGCAGGCCGGATTCCACGTCCAGTCGATCCGGCCCGAGATCCCAGAAAGCGCTGCGTTTCGCGCCTGGTTCATGGACCGCGCCGCCGCGCGCGACTGGGAAGCCCTGTTCGACTACCGGGCGCGCGCACCGCATGCAGCCGACATGCATCCGACCGACGAGCACCTGCTGCCGTGGTTCATCGCCGCCGGCGCGGGGGGCCGCGAGGCGACACCGGTGCGCTTGCACGACAGCGTCACGCACGGCGTGCTCGGGATGGACGCCTACGCATTCGGCACCGGGGCGGCCGACCTCGCCCCCGAGTTGATCGAGCCATGACATCGCCCTTGGAGGTGATCGAGACACCACGCCTGTTGCTGCGTGCGACCGACGTGGCGATGGCAGCCAGCGTGGCAGCCTACCTGCTGCGCAACCGCGCGGCACATGCACCTTGGAACCCGCCGATGGACGATCGCATGTTCACCGCGGAGGGGCAGGCCGAGCGGCTCGATGCGGCCGTTCGGCACGAGGCCGACGGCTCACAGATCGGTTGGTGGATGTTTCTGCGCCACGACAGCGCAGCTGTGATGGGCCATGTGCGCCTGTCGCAGGTGGCGCGCGGCCCGTTCTGTTCGGCGATGCTCGGATATGCGATCGATGCCGCCCACGAAGGTCGCGGCCTGATGCGCGAAGCGCTCGTCGCGGTGCTCGCCGACGCGTTCGGTGCGCGCGTGAACTTGCACCGCGTGCAGGCCAACGCGAGACCGGAGAACGTGCGCAGCCTCGGCCTGCTCGACCGCCTCGGGTTCGAGCGCGAAGGCCTCGCGCGCGAGTACCTGTTCATCGATGGCGCCTGGCGCGACCATGTCATGACCGCCAAGCGTCATCCCCGCTGGCCGGCCCACCAGGCGCCGGGCCAGCGTTGAGCACAGCACCGCGCCGCCAGGGTGGCACGGCTCACTTGGCCTGGATGCGGCTCAGGTACTCGACCAGCGACAGGATCCGCGCGCGAACGTAGGCTTCCTGGTTGTACGGCACGTCCAAGTAGTACTCGGCAGCCTTGACGCTGTAATCGCGGCCCCAGATCGGCATGTCGCGCGTGCCATGCTCGGCCACACCCACGCCATCGATCGTGTCGTAGACACGGGCCATCGGAAAGATCCCGGCGTTGCGCTTCTGCAGCGTTGTCAGGTCCGACGGACTGCGCTTGAGCAGCTCGGTAATCGGCCCGCCACCTTTGCCCGACACGCCATGGCATGCGGCGCAATTCGCTTCGAACTCCGCCTTGCCGAAATCGATCTTGGTCTGGGTTGCGGCCACTGCCGGCAGCGCCAGTGCCATCAGCAGCGGGATCCAACAGGTCTTGCTTGCGGTTCTCATAGCTTCCACCTTTCAGCGGGACAGCCCTCGACGCGTACAGACCTTGCTGCGAACGCCGCCGAAGGCAACACCCGCATAAGCAAGGCTAGGCCGTCGGGCGCGAACTGCGTTGAGGGCTCTCAATGACAGCTCTGATCACGAGCGCCGCGCATGATTGGACTGTTCGTGACATGTGATGTGTTTGTCCGACGCACGCACAGTCAAGCACCAGCCCGTCTCTATCCTGGGCTGATGCTTCGACGGCAGCCGGCTCGCTACTCACCTTCGGCCAGCTAACCAGTCCCTTTCAGTCGAACGCACTACCTCACAGCTTCTGGATGCTGGCCAAGTAGTCGATCAATGCGGCAATCCGCCTGGACACAAACCATTCTGGGCTGGGGCCCTTGGGATCCAGACGGTCTGCCGGACGCACTGTCTCTCTGCGAAACTCCTGGCCCCAGACCGGCATTTCACGCGTGCCGTGCGGTCCGATCGCGACAGGACGACCGTCGATCACATCCCATGCCAATTGGGTCGGAAAGACACCCCCATTGCGTTTTGCATAGGTCGTGAGGTCGGCCGGCGGCTTGGTGAGGTACTCGGCCACCTTACCGTCCCCCTTGCCCGATTCGCCATGGCACGAGGCGCACTTCGCGTAGTACTCGTACTTGCCGAAATCGGCACCCCCCTGCGCCAGCGCCAGGGCGGGCAGCACGAACGCCAGGGACATCAACCATTTCTTGCTTGCGGTTCTCATAGCTTCCACCTTTCGGCGGGATGACCCTCGGCACACGCAAGCCACTGTGCGAACGTCGCCAAGGGCAACACCCGCAGCTGAAAGACTAGCCCTGCCCACGACACATGCGTTGAGGGCCCTCAACGGCGCCTCCGATGACCCGGCGACTGCCCGATTCAGCGCACCACGACCCAGCGCAGTTCGAGGATGTCGCTCGGCCAGTGCACGACATCGATATTGGGCCGCATGACCCAGTTGTGCTGGCGGCGGTACAGCGGAACGAGCGGCAACTCGGCATTGAGGATGCGCAGCGCGTCGCCCACCATCGCGCGACGCTTCGCAAGGTCGGGCTCGGTGCGCAGTCCGTCGATCAGCGCATCGAGCTTCGGATTGCTGTAGCGACCCGCATTGAACGCGCCCGCAGTCATGCCGTCGTTGCTGCGCACGAGCGACTGCAGCGTGCCCCAGGGGTCGGGGTTCGGGCTCCAGCCGAACTCGACGAAGGTGCCGGTGCCCTGGCTCAGCTTGGGGAAGAACACCGAACTGGGCGAGGTCACCAGGTTGGCGCGGATGCCCACGCGCTCGAGCATCGCGGCGGCCGCCTGGCACACCGCGGCGCGCCACGCGACATTCACGCAGTCCATCTGCATCGAGAACCCGTTCTCGTAGCCGGCTTGCCTGAGCAGGTCGCGCGCCGCCGCCGGGTCGGCCTTGGGGCGCTGCTCGAATTCGGGCAGGTAGCCATCGACCAGCGGCGACACGAATGACCCGGTGACCTTGCCCTCGCCGCGCAGGACCTGGCGGACGATGAGGTCGGTGTCGATCGCCAACTGCACGGCGCGCCGCACGCGCACGTCCTTGAACGGGTTGCGGCCCTTGACATCGCTGCCCGGCAACTCGTTCGCGTGCTGGTTCATCGCGAAGTACTGGGTGCCGATGTCATCGACCTTGCTCGTCTTCAGCGACGGATCGGCCTTCAGGCGCGCGAGGTCCTGGAACGGCGGGTCGATGACGAAGTCGACCTGGTTCGACGCGAGTGCCGCCAGGCGCGTCGCGTCGGACTGGATGACCTGATAGTGCACTTCGTCCAGGTTGCCACCACCCTGCGGCGTCCCCCGGCCCCACCACCGCGGATTGGCCTTGAGCACCGTGCGCACGTCGGCTTCGTAGCGCACGAGCATGAATGGTCCGGTGCCGTTGGCGTTGCGCACCGCGAACGTCTCCTGCTTGGCGTTGTAGTCCTGCGGCTTGACGACGTTGTTCTTCTCGGCCCAGGCCCGGTTCAGCATGGCGATCAGGTACAGCTTTTCGGGCAGCACCGCGTCGGGCGCGCTGGTGATCACCTCGATGGTGGCCGCATCGATCTTCCTGGCGCCGGTGATGCCCAGCATCTGGTTCTTGCGCTGGGAGGCCCTGTCGAGCGCGCGCTCGAGCGAGAAGACCGCGTCGTCTGCGGTGAACGGCGCGCCGTCGTGGAACTTGACGCCCTGGCGCAACTTGAAGCGCCAGGTGGTGGCATCGACCATCTGCCACGACGTCGCGAGCGACGGCTCGAGTCGATAGTCCTTCGTTCGGTTCACCAGGCCTTCGTAGATCTGCGTGACCACCCGCGACTGATAGAGCAGCGCCAGCGCATGCGGGTCCATGGTCTGTGGATCGAAGGCGCTCGCAAACCGCAGCACCTTGCCTTGCGCAGAAGCCAGCAGCGGCGCTGCGAGCAGCAACATGGCCAGAACCCGTTTCAACCCCATTGGATGCTCCATTGCGTGTCCCCTCGATAGATCGCGGCAAGCGCTGCCACCATGTTGGTCTACCTTGCGGGCAATTCGCCCACGACACCCTGCACGAACCAGTCCATCTTCGCAATCGCATCGTCCCCCAGGGCACCGCGTTCGTGTCGCACGTGGCCGGCTTGGTCGACGAGCCGGCCCATGAACGGTCCGGCGTGGCCAGCCACGAGCGCCTGCGTGCGCGCTGCCAGCTCGCGCCTGACGGTCGCCGGCACCGAAGCGCTCACCGCCGACAGGTGCACCATGCCGTCCTTCATGCCGCCCCACACCGGCTGAGCCTTCCACGTCCCGCCGATCACCGACCGGGCGACGTGGGTGTAGTAGGTGCCCCAGTCCGAAGTCACCGCAGCAAGTTGCATCGTCGGCGCAAAGCGGCTCATGTCGCTCTGGTAGCCGATCACCCGCACGCCTCTTTCCTCGGCCGTCTGCGGCACCGCCGGCGAGCCGCTGTGGTTCGTGAGCACGTCGGCGCCGCCGCCGATCAGCGTCAGTGCCGCCTCGCGCTCCTTCGGCGGATCGAACCAGGTGCCCAGCCAGAGAACCCGCACCGTCGCCTTCGGGTTGGCCGCACGCATGCCCAGCGTGAAGGCATTGATGCCCTGGATCACTTCGGGCACGGGAAAGCCCGCCACGTATCCCGCGACACCGGTCGCGCTCGCCTTGCCCGCGAGCCAGCCCGCGAGCCAACGGCCTTCGTAGAAGCGCGCGTTGTAGACGTTCAGATTGGCGGCCGTCTTGTAGCCGCCTGCATGCTCGAAGCGAACCCCCGGGAAGTCGGTGGCCACCCGCAGCGCTGGCTCGAGGTAGCCGAAGCTGGTGGCGAAGATCAGTCTGGCGCCGTCAGCAGCCATCGCTCGCATCACGCGCTCTGCATCCGCACCTTCGGGCACCGCTTCGACGTAGCGTGTGCGCACCTGCGCGCCGAGCGCACGCTCCATCGACTGGCGCGCAAGGTCGTGCTGGAAGGTCCAGCCCGCCTGTCCGACCGGACTGACGTAGATGAAGCCCACCTGAAGCGGGTCGGCCGCGATCGCGGCATGGCACGCCAACGCGCAGGCGAGCGCGCCGATGAGGTTTTTGAGCATGGTTTTCCTCGACATGGCCACCGATCGAGACATTCCGCACGCGCGGTGACGGCGCGTGCGGAGCGCGGGATTGTAAGGAGCCCACCAGGTGCTGCTCGGTGGTCCAATGGTGGCGTGCTTGCCTTGATCTGGATCGTCACTTTGATCGGCCTTGCCGTATGGTCACTGGCGGCGTGGGGACTGCACTCGCTGCTCAGCGTCGACCCGCAATGGCTCGACGATGTCGACACGCTGATCCGCAATGTGCCGTGGGCCGAGGCGGTCGAGCGCTGGTTCCCCGGATGGCGCGAGATGCTCGGCGTAGCGACGGACCTGGCACAGCTGGTGCTGGGCTGGGTGGGCAACAATGCACCGCTGGTGGCGTGGATCGTCTGGGGCATCGGCGCGCTGGCATTGCTGGGCGTCGGCGTCGTGCTGACGCTGATCGTGTGCCTGCTGCGCGACAAGCCCGCAGTGACCCATCAGATCGCCTGATCGCGAGCGGGCCCCGTCGAGGCCGAGCGCGTCAGTGATCGCCGCGCCCTCGCCCCAGCGCCCCCGCCATCAGCTTGCCACCGCCCGCATGAAAAGCGCGTCAAGCTCGCCGATCCAGCGCGCCTTGTCGTCAGGCTTGGCGAAGCTCGCCTCGAAACTGTTGCGCGCGAGGGCGTAGGCTTCGCGTGGTCCCAGTGACGGAAGCGCCGCGAAGGTCTCGATGAAGTTCTGGTTCAGGTATCCACCGAAGTAGGCCGGATCGTCGCTGTTGATGGTGGCGCACAATCCGGCGCCGAGCAGCGTCGGCAGGTTGTGCCCGGACAGCGCATCGAAGACCCGCAGCTTCACGTTCGACAGCGGGCACACCGTCAGTGGCACCCGTTCGCCGGCGAGCCGCTGCATCAGCGCGGGCGACTCGACGCAGCGCACGCCGTGGTCGATGCGCTCGACCTTCAACACATCGAGCGCCGATTCGATGTACGCCGGCGGCCCCTCCTCGCCCGCATGGGCCACCACGTGCAATCCGAGCGCGCGCGCCTGCGCGAACACATGGGCGAACTTCTCCGGAGGGTGGCCACGCTCGCTGCTGTCGAGCCCGACGCCGATGAAATGCTCGCGCCACGGCAGTGCGGCCTGCAGGGTGGCAGCCGCCTCATCCTCGCTCAAGTGGCGCAGGAAGCACAGGATCAGGCTGCCGTGAACGTCCCACTCGGCATGCGCACGCCTGCAGGCGTGCGCCAGGCCGAGGACCACATGCTGGATCGGCACGCCGCGCGCGGTGTGCGTCTGCGGATCGAAGAAGATCTCGGCGCAGCGCACGTTCTCGGCGGCGGCGCGGTTCAGGTACGCGAAGCCGAGGTCGAAGAAGTCCTGCTCGGTGCGCAGCACCCCCGCACCGGCGTAGTAGATGTCGAGAAAGCTCTGCAGGTCGCTGAAGGCATATGCCGCGCGAAGCGCCTCCACGTTCGGGTACACCAGCGCGACATGGTTGCGCTGCGCGAGCGCGAAGATCATCTCGGGTTCGAGCGAGCCCTCGATGTGGATGTGCAGTTCGGCCTTGGGCATCGTGCGCAGCAACGCCGGCAGGCGTTCACACGGGATGCGGTCGAAATCGATCGTTGTCGAGTTCATCGTGCGGTCTGGAAAATCAAAAGGCCGCCGGGGTTGCCCGCGGCGGCCCTGATCATCGCGCGTTGCGCAGACTATTTCTTGTCACCGGACGGGACCTTGCCGTCGACACCCTTGACGTAGAAGTTGATGCCGAGCATGAACTTGTCATCCGGCACGACGTCCTTCTCGACCACGTTCTTGCCGTCCTGGCCGACGATCGGGCCCTTCCAGGGATGCAACGTGCCGTCTTTCAGGCCGGCCTTGGCCTTCTCGACCTTCTCCTTGGTCTCGGCGCTGACCTTGTCGCTGATCGAAACCAGGTCGATCGCGCCTTCCTTGACACCCCACCACACCTGCTCGGTCTTCCAGGTGCCCTCCAGCGCGTCCTTCACTGCCTTCTTGTAGTACGGGCCCCAGTTGATGACAGCCGAGGCGAGATGCGCGTCCTTCGCGTAGGCGCTCATGTCGCTGTCCCAGCCGAAGGCCAGCTTCTTGTTCTTCTCGGCAGTCTGCAGCACCGCGCTGGAGTCGGTGTTCTGGAACAGCACGTCGGCGCCCTGGTTCAACAGGCTCTGCGCGGCTTCGCCTTCCTTGGGCGGATCGAACCACTTGCCGATCCAGACCACCTTGGTCTTGATCTTCGGATTCACGGTTTGCGCGCCG
>JAOUIM010000460.1 GCA_029884035.1 Aquincola sp.
AGACCGTGGTCGGCACGATCGACCACCTGGCCACCAACCTGGCCGACAACGCCGAGCTGTACGAGATGTCGAAGGCCGACGGAGACTTCGACGCGCTCGTGGCGATCGAGACCGAAGCGGCCCAGTTGCGGGCCGTCGTCGAGGGACTCGAGTTCCGCCGCATGTTCAACAACCCGGCCGATCCGCTGAACTGCTTCATCGACATCCAGGCCGGCGCCGGCGGCACCGAGGCCTGCGACTGGGCGCAGATGCTGCTGCGCCAATACCTGAAGTACTGCGAGCGCAAGGGCTTCAAGGCCGAGGTGCTCGACGAGACGGAGGGCGACGTCGCGGGCATCCGCAGTGCGACGGTCCGCGTCGAAGGCGATTACGCCTTCGGCCTGCTGCGCACCGAGACCGGCGTGCACCGCCTGGTGCGCAAGAGCCCCTTCGACAGCTCGGGCGGTCGCCACACGAGCTTCGCATCCCTGTTCGTCTACCCGGAAGTCGATGACTCGATCGAGATCGAGATCAACCCGGCCGACGTGCGCACCGACACCTTCCGCGCCAGCGGCGCCGGCGGCCAGCACATCAACAAGACCGACTCGGCGGTACGCCTGACCCACATCCCCACCGGCATCGTCGTGCAGTGCCAGAACGACCGCAGCCAGCACCGCAACCGCGACGAGGCCTGGCAGATGCTGCGCTCGCGCCTGTACGAGCACGAGATGCGCAAGCAGCGAGAGCAGCAGCAGAAACTCGAGGACAGCAAGACCGACGTCGGCTGGGGCCACCAGATCCGCTCCTACGTGCTCGACCAGAGCCGCATCAAGGACCTGCGCACCAACGTCGAGATCTCCAACACGCAGAAGGTGCTCGATGGCGATCTCGATGCGTTCATCGAGGCTTCGCTGAAGCAGGGTGTGTGATGAGGGCTGTGGCGAGCAAGGTGGCGGGCGGGGCGCGGTTCGCGGGAACGAACACATGAAAGTCCGCGCCCTGATCTTCGACATGGACGGGACGATGATCGACTCGATGCCGTTCCATCGGAAATCGTGGATCGACTTCGCGGCAATGCACGGCCTCGCGATGCCGATCGACGAGCTGATGCGGCGCACGACCGGCCGCAACGGCGCCGAGTGCATGAGCGAGCTGTTCGGCCGCAGCGTGCCGCACGACGAGGCCTGGGCATTGGTGCGCGAGAAGGAGCGGCTGTACCGCGAGTCGTTCGCGCCGCCGGCCTTCTGCGAGGTTGCAGGCTTCCGTGCATTTGCCGCGCACGTGCGTTCGCGCAGCCTGCGTCTGGGCGTGGGCACCGCGGGCGACCGCCACAACATCGCATTCGCCTTGGAGCATCTCGGGCTGGACGAGCCGCCGCACGCGGTGGTGGGCGGCGACGAAGGGCTGCCCGGCAAACCCGAGCCGGCGATCTTTCTCGAAGTGGCGCGGCGCCTGGGTGTGGCGCCCGGACACTGCGTCGTGTTCGAGGACGCGCCGCTGGGCATCGAGGCCGCGCGGCGCGCGGGCATGCGCGCGGTGGCGGTGACCACCGGCCACCGCGCCGAAGAACTGCGCGGCGATCATGTGCTCGCCGCGATCGATCACTACCAGGGACTGACCGAGGCCGCCTGGTTCACCTCTTTGCTGGAGACCGCTGATGCTGATGCTTCTGCGTGAGGGGCCTGCCCCGCTGATCCGCCGCCAGGACTACGCCGAGCCCGCGTACTGGATCCGCAAGGTCGATCTGACAATCGACCTCGATGGTGCCAAGACGATCGTCGCGAGCAAGCTGGCGATCGAACGCAACCTGCGCCAGCCGCGCGGCCCGCTCGTGCTCCACGGCGATGGCCTGGTCCTGCTGCGCGTCATGGCCGACGGCCAGAGCGTGTCGTTCCGCCACGGTGACGACGGGTCGCTGGTGATCGACAACCCGCCCGAGGCCGAGGCGTTCACGCTCGAGATCCGCAACACCTGCTGCCCGGACCGCAACACCGAGTTGTCGGGGCTGTACACCTCGGGTTCGGGCCTGTTCACCCAGTGTGAGGCCGAGGGCTTCCGCCGCATCACCTACTTCCTGGATCGGCCCGACGTGATGGCCACCTACCGCGTCACGCTGCGAGCCGACAAGGCGAAGTACCCGGTGCTGCTGGCCAACGGCAACCTCGTCGAGGAGGGGCCGCTCGACAACGGCCGCCACTTCGCGGTCTGGAACGACCCCTTTCCGAAGCCGAGTTATCTGTTCGCGGTGGTGGCCGGTAGGCTTTCGGTGCGCCGCCAGTCGATCCGCACCCGCGCCGGACGCGAGCACCTGCTCGAGATCTACAGCAGCCGCGAGGACCTCGACAAGACCGAGCACGCGATGGCGTCGCTGATCGCATCGATCGTGTGGGACGAGGCTCGTTTCGGACTCGCGCTCGACCTCGAGCGATTCATGATCGTCGCGGTGGGCGACTACAACATGGGGGCGATGGAGAACAAGGGGTTGAACATCTTCAACACCCAGTATGTGCTCGCCAGCCCCGCGACCGCCACCGATGCCGACTACGAGGCCATCGAATCGGTGGTCGGCCATGAGTACTTCCACAACTGGACCGGCAATCGGGTCACCTGCCGCGACTGGTTCCAGCTCTCGCTCAAGGAAGGCCTCACGGTCTACCGCGATCAGGAGTTCTCGATGGACATGGCCGGCACGGCCAGCGCACGCGGCGTCAAGCGCATTGCCGACGTCAAGCGCCTGCGTGCGCTGCAGTTCCCCGAGGACGCGGGCGGCATGGCGCACCCGGTGCGTCCCGATGCGTACGTCGAGATCAACAACTTCTATACCCCCACCGTCTACGAGAAGGGCGCGGAAGTCGTGCGCATGATGGCCACGCTCGTCGGCCGCGAGGGTTTTCGCCGCGGCATGGACCTGTACTTTCAGCGCCACGACGGCCAGGCCGTGACCTGC
>JAOUIM010000076.1 GCA_029884035.1 Aquincola sp.
GAGCAGGCAGAGCTGGCGAAGGCCCGCACCGAGACGCCGGTGGCGCTTGCCCATGGCGACATCGGGGCGCGGCGCATCCTGCTGGCGGTGGATGGTTCCGAGCAATCGCAGCGCGCCGTGGAGCGGGCCTTGGCCATGAGCAAGGAGTCCGCACGCGGCCTGGAAGTGCACCTGGCCAATGTGCAGCCCTCGCTGCCCGGTGATGTTTCGGGCTTCGTCAGCAAGGAAGCGCTGCACGACTTCCACCACCAACGAAGCGAAGCGGCCCTACGCGCGGCGCGGGAGCGTCTTCAGCAGGCCGGGGTGGTTTTCAAGGAGCACGAGGTGGTTGGCACCACGGGCACTGAATTGGCCGAACTCGCCCGCAACCAAGGCTGCGAGCTGATCCTGATGGGCACGCGCGGACTGAGTGCATCGATGTCGGCCCTGGTGGGATCCTCCACCCATGACACGATCGAGCACGCCGGCGTGCCCGTGATGGTCGTGAAGTAGGCCGAAGGTCGCCATCAAGCTGCGCCGGCATCGCCGAAGGCTGCGGCATCGTTCACTCGGCCAATGCCAGGGCGATCCCCACGCCGGAGCTGATGAAGGCAGGCACCAGCCACCGAGCCAGCGCCTGCTCGCGTGTCGGCGACGCCACCTCGCGCGTTCGATCGACCCGGGCAAGGCGCGCGTCCATCGCGACCAGGTCGGCGCCGTAGTGGACGCGCATGCGCTGGATCATCACCTCGATCGGCACGTGGGCGAGGCGAGTTTCGACCGTGACATGCGCCGCCACCGCCCACACCGGATGCACTTCGGCAAACAACGCACACGCCCAGCGCCGACGGTATTGGTCGCGGCTCGCAGGGCTGACGAAGCGGCCGGCGTAGCGAGTGAGCGTAGGTGCACACGCGATCAGGATGATCCGGCCCGGCCCACCGGTCCGCACCAGCGCTTGCAGCGCGGCCCGCGCGGTGGCCGCATCGTCGATGAACAAGGCGATCTGGCGCAACGCCGCCTCCTGCGTGCCGATGTGCCTCAGGCTGCCGAGGCTTCGCGGCTCGCGCCCTGGCGAGCGCGTGCGGCGTAGGCGCCGCCCGCAAGCACGCCCGCGACCACCGCGGCATAGACCCCCAGTCGCGCCGGCAGGCTGTCGTCGAAGACGGTGTCCAGCAGCGGCTCGCCGACGATCATCTTGGCGGCGGTGAAGGCCAGTACCGCGGCGCCGATCTGGATGACCATCGGGAAGCGCTCGACGAGCTTGAGCACCAGGCTGCTGCCCCAGATCACGATCGGCACGCTGATCAACAGACCGGCAACGACGAGGCCGAAGTCGCCATGGGCGGCACCCGCGACGCCGAGCACGTTGTCGACGCCCATCAGCGCGTCGGCGACGATGATCGTCTTCATCGCGCCCCAGAAGGTGCTGGCCACGGGCCCGTCATGCCCGCCCTCGCCGGCAGGTGCGATCAGCCGGTAGGCGATCCAGACGAGGCCCAGGCCGCCGACCAGCATCAGGCCGGGCACCTGCAGCAACCACACCACACCGACCGTCATGACCGAGCGCACCGCGATCGCGCCGACGGTACCGAAGAGGACGGCCTTCTTCTGCAGGTGAGCGGGCAGGTTGCGTGCGGCCAGCGCGATCACGATCGCGTTGTCACCCGCCAGAACGATGTCGATCAGGATGATGGCCCCGAGGGCCGAGAACCAGGCAGCAGAAAACAATTCCATGAGGGCTCCTTCGCGCGTGTTGAGGGCCTGCCGAGCGCGGCGACCATGGGCATGGGTCCCAGGGTTCACCGCAAGCGGCGGTCTGCACGAAGGTCTTGCTCGGCTCGAACGTTGGTTCTCACCCAGATCGCCGGAAGCATGGCTTCGTATTGACGGCGATCCGACCCGTTCCGCACACATGCCCATGGGCACATGCCGACTTAGGAGCTACTCCCCTTCAAAAGCGTTATTGGATCACAAGGCGCGCGGGCGCGCCGATCGTGGTACTACGGATGCGGATTTCAATCCGACCGGCGCCGGACTTCCATCACGCCTTGCGATGTCACCTCAGCGTAGATGGCGGCCTGGCGCGACGCAAGGTGCAGCACGATCCTGGGTGCCTGTTTCTTGACGAGGCGATTGGCAGCGATGCCCAGTCCGACCAGCACGATGCCCCACAGGGCCTGGCCAGCCAGCGCCAGGGCCGCGCCGATGCAGATGGCCAGCATCGCGATCACGTTGACGCGTGTGCGATGCACAACATAGCGCTGCGCCAGTGCAGGGTCGACGATGACGCGGAACCGCCCGCCAGGCAGGCCCTCGCGGAACTCCTCGTGCGCCACGTAGGGGACGGTGTCTTCCTGCAGGGCTTCGGCGGCACTCGCGGATCGTGGCGTCATCACCGCAGGCAGTTTACGGGTCGCCGTCGCTCCCCCGCCCGCCATTGGGGTTTCTCAGGCGAACCCGCGCCAAGCCATATAGCCAGCCACGTAGTACAGCAGCACGGCGAACAGGCGCCTGAAGGCCCGCACGTTCATTGCGTGCGCGGTGCGTGCGCCCAGCGGCGCCATCAGCACGCTGGCGGTTGCCACCACGGCCAGCGCCGGCAGGTACAGGTAGCCCACGGTGCCTGGCATCGAAGTCGGCAGCGACCAACCGCCGATCACGTAGCCCACGGTGCTGGCCAGTGCGATCGGAAAGCCGAGCGCTGCGGACGTGCCCACCGCATGGTGGATCGGCACGTTGCACCAGGTCATGAACGGCACCGACAGGAACGCACCCCCTGCGCCGACCAGGCTCGACAGCGAGCCGATCCCGACGCCAACGCCGCCCAGCGCGGCCGCCCCAGGCAGCGGGCGACTGCCGCGCGGCTTGCGATCGAGCAGCATCTGGGTGGCCGAGTAGCCGACGAACACGGCGAAGACGATGCCCAGCGTCGGGCCCTTGATGCGCGCGAACAGACCCGCGCCCGTCACCAGACCGCCAGCGAGGATGCCGGGTGCCATGGCGCGCGCGATGTCCCATCGCACCGCGCCGCGGGCATGGTGTGCGCGCACGCTGGCCAACGAGGTGAAGACGATCGTGGCCATCGCGGTGGCGATCGCGGTCTTCAGCGCCAACTCGCTGCCCATGCCGTGCTGCACCAGCAGAATCGTCAGGAAGGGCACCTGGATCATGCCGCCACCGATGCCCAGCAGGCCGGCAAGGTAGCCGGTCACGGTGCCCATCAGCAGCAGTTCCGAGACGAAGAGGGCGTCGATGATGCAGCCCGCCGTCAGCCGAGCAGCCGTTTGACCGCCCGCCATTCCAGCGCGCTGACCGGGGTGATCGAAAGCCGGTTGCCGCGCTGCAGCACGCGCATCGTCGCAAGCGTTGGCGCAGCGCGCATCTCGTCGAGCGACAGCAGGCGGGTCTTCTTCACGAGCTTCACGTCGACATTGAACCAGCGGGGGGCTTCGCGTGTGGCCGCCGCATCGAAGTACTTGCTCTGGCTGTCGAACTGTGTCGCATCCGGATAGGCCGTTGACGCCACCTCCGCCAGGCCGGCAATCCCCGGCTCGGGGCACGACGAGTGGTAGAAGAGGACGCCATCGCCCACGCGCATCTGGTCACGCATGAAATTGCGTGCCTGGTAGTTGCGCACGCCGAACCAGGGCACGGTCTTGTTGGGCATGCGTGCCACGTCATCGACCGAGGCTTCGGCCGGTTCGGATTTCATCAACCAGTAGGCCAAGGGCGGTCGCGTCGGAGGCAGTGGCGGGAAAGGTGTCTGCCGCGCCCCGCGGGCCGCATTCCTGAACCCAGGTGGAAGTTCAGGTGGGCGAGGTCAGCAGGGCTTCGGGTTCATCTGACGCGAGACGATCACACCTGCCCTGCGATGTTCCAAGCCCTTGCTCATCGAGCATCGGTTCAAGGAAATATAAAACCCGCGCGAACGCGGCAGACGATTTCATTCTACGGCTACAACAGGTGGCCGTCGTGTCCTAATGCGGCATCGATACGGGCAATCATCGTGTCGATCTGCACATCGACCGCGGCGGTATCGCTGCGCTTGGCCGGTTTCGCGGTGGCCGCGGGCTTCTCCGCCAACTGGTAGGCGAGATTGAGCGCCGCCAGCACCGCGATGCGTTCGCGCGCCTTGATCTTGCCGGTGTCGCGGATCTTGCTCATCTCCGTGTCGACACTGGCCACCGCGGCCAGCAATGAGGACTCGCCGCCCTCGGGACACGCCAGGATATAGCTGTGGCCGAGGATCGTCACTTCGAGCTGCTTCATGCGTCCTCCCCCTCCTTGTCACCGGCCGACGCGGGCAGGCGCTCGAGCAGTGCGTCGATGCGCGACCTTGCGGCGGCCAGTCGCGATTTCAGGCTGTCGCGCTCACCCGTGGTTTGCGCGAGCTGTTCGAGCAGCAATGCGTTGGTGCGCTCGAGTTCCTGGTGCCGGAGCAGCAGTCGATCGACGCGGTCGGCAAGGTCTTGCAGCGTGGCCATGGGCGTGTTTGCGTGGGGTTCGCGCGATGATACGGTGCTGCTAGCATTGCCACCGTTGGTGCCTGTGCGGTGTTTCTCGCAGCGCTCGGGGTCAACGGGAATCGGGGAGCTGAGCCGCTGCGCGGCGACGCCAACCCGAGCTGCCCCCGCAACGGTAAGTGTCCGGTGCGCAAGTAGTCCGCAGGCAAGTGCGGGCGCGCAAGCGCACCATCGGTGTCTGCAGTGGCCACTGGGGAAGGTCTCCCTGGGAAGGTCGGCACGGAATGGACGCCAGCCCGGATACCGGCCAACAGGGCGGCGCGCGCCTTCGGGCGTGCGCCATGAGGTGCATGCCTGCGGGGAAGCTGGCGCGCACGGTTTGAACGGGCGATTCCCTCCACCATGTTGTTTCCCCTGTACCGGCCGCGAGCCCTCCCGGTGCTGTCCTGCCTCACGGTCGCGGCGTCGGCATTGGTCCCCGTCGTCGCGCGGGCGCAGGCCGGCGATGCACAGCGGATCGTCGTCAGCGCGGCGCGCAGCGAGCAGGCGCTTCCCGAAGCACTGCCGTCCACGCGCATCATCACCCGCGCCGAGATCGACGACTCGCAGGCGGCCGACCTGCCCGGTCTGCTGCGCGCGCTCACCAGCATCGACGTTGCACAAACCGGCCCGCTCGGTTCGCAGGCCTCGCTGTTCCTGCGCGGCGCCGACAGCCGACAGACCCTGGTGCTGATCGACGGCGTGCCGTTGTCGCGTGCCGACTTTGGCACCGCATCGTGGCAGCACCTGTCGCCCGACCAGATCGAACGCATCGAAATCGTGCGCGGCAATCTGTCGTCGCTGTACGGCGCTCAGGCAGTGGGCGGCGTGGTGCAGGTCATCACGCGACGCGCGCTCGCGCCCGAGGCGACGCTCTCGTTTGGCAGCCACGGCGTGCAGCGCGCCGCGGCGGCGGGCGGTGCGCAATGGAACGGCGATGCGACGCGGCTGTCGGCATCGCTGTCGTGGCACAGGACCGACGGCTACTCGGCGCGCGATGCGAGCGTCGACCCCGCCGCCAACCCGGACCGCGATGCCGCGCGGCAGGTGGCCGGCAGCGCACGCCTCGAGCAATCCTGGGCGGTCGGGCACCGTACGCAGCTTCATCTGGTGGCGACGCGCTCCCGCAGCGAGTACGACGGCTTCACGCCCGGTCTGGCCGACGTCCTGCACACGCGCGTCGAATCGGCGGGCGTCGAGAGCCGACATGCCATCGGGACCGGGCTCGAACTCGGCGTCGACCTCGGCCAGACCAGCGAGCGATTCGAGGATCCGACTGGATTCGCGACGAACGGCCGCAACCGCGTGCGCCAGGGCGGCGCCCAGATCGCGTGGAAGGCTTCGGCCGACCACGAATGGCAGGTCGGGCTCGAGGCCCGCCGCGAGCGATTCGCCGACAGCGGCACGCCGTCGCGCGAACGCCGCACCGACAGTGCACGCGTTGCGTGGCTTGCGCGCCCGGCCGACCGCTGGCACGTGCAGTTCGCGCTGCGCAGTGATGACAGCAACGACTTCGGCCGCGCGACGACAGGGCTGGCCGCGCTGGCCTACGACTGGGCGCCGGGTTGGAAGCTGTCGGCGCAATGGGCCAGCGGATTCTCGGCGCCGTCCTTCCTCGACCAGCTGTTCGCCCACCCGACGACGATGCTCAAGGCCGAGCGCTCGCGCCAAGCCGAGCTGGCGCTCCAGTGGAATGGCGGCGCGACGCAGCTGCGCACGGCGCTGTTCGCGCAGCGCCAGCGCGACCGCATCGCGTTCGATCCGGTGACGTTCGAATCGACGAACATCGCGCGTGCAAAGAACCGCGGTATCGAACTGCTGGCGCAGACCGCGCTGGCCAGCGGCACGCTCGGCGGCGAGGTCACCTTGCAGGACCCCCGCGATGCCGACACCGACACGCCCTTGAAACGTCGCGCGAGGCAGTCGATCGCGTTGCGCTACCAGGCCACGTGGGCCGGCTGGCACGGTGGCGCAGCGCTGCGCCACACCGGCAAGCGGCTCGACACCGATCCGCTGACGTTCGCGGACGCATACAACCCGTCGCGCACGACGATCGACCTGACGCTGGCGCGCCAGGTCACGCCGGTGTGGCGTGTCGCCGCGAAGATCGACAACGCGACAGGCTCGCGACGGCCTGAGGTCCTGGGCTACACCGCGCCGCCGCGCGCCTGGCTGCTCAGCCTGCAGGCGACGCCGCGCTGAGGGCCGGAAGTGCCGCTCACGGGAGCACGACTCGGGGCCCTGGCTGCCGTGCTGGCGGCCGCGGTGCTGGTGGTCACGGTCATGGCGCTGGCGATCGGCAGCGCAGGGTTCGATACCGAATTGATTCGCACGCTGCGTGCGCCGCGGGTGGCCGCTGCGGCTGGCGTGGGCGCGCTGCTCGCGCTGGCGGGCCTGGCCATGCAATCGCTGCTGCGCAACCCGCTGGCCGACCCGTACGTGCTCGGCACATCCGGGGGTGCGGCTGTGGGCGCACTGCTCGCGTTGATGTTCGGGGTGGCGATGACGCTGGGCGCCGCGGCCGGCGCGCTCTGTGCAGGCGCGGTGCTGCTGTGGCTCGCACGGCACGCACTGGCCACCACCGACGACGCGTCACCGCGCCTGATCCTTGCTGGCGCGATGCTCGCCGCGCTGTTCGGTGCGATGGCGTCGTTGCTGCTTGCACTGACTCCCGACCAGCGCTTGCGCGGCGCGATCTTCTGGCTCGTGGGCGATCTCTCGGGTGCAGGCGATCCTGGCGTGAATCTCGTTGCGGCCGTAGTCTTCACCGCCTGGTTCGTCGCACGCGAACGCGCGATCGACCGCCTCCTGCTCGGCAGCGTGGCCGCGCACCTGCTCGGCGAGCCGGTTCGGCGCTTGCGATTCGAGTTGTTGCTTGCCGCCTCCCTCGCGGCTGCGCTTGCGGTGGCCAGCGCTGGCGCGATCGGCTTCGTCGGTCTCGTCGTCCCGCACGCATTGCGCCTGGCGGGCGTGCAGCGCACGCGCGACCTTGCATTGCTCGCGCCCCTGAGCGGGGCCGGCCTGCTTGTGGCGGCGGACCTTCTCGCGCGCACGGTTGCGCTGCCGGTCGAGCTGCCGGTGGGCGCGGTCATGGCGCTGGCCGGCGCGCCGGTGTTCGTGTGGTTCCTGGCCCGCGGCGGACGATGAGCGACGCGCCGCCTCTGCTTGCCACGCGCGCGCTCACGCTGGCCGCCGCCGGCCGCGAGCTGGTGCGCTCGCTCGACTGGCGCGTCGGGCCCGGCCAGCGCTGGTGCGTGATCGGCCGCAACGCGGCAGGAAAGAGCACGCTGCTGCGCGCGCTCGCTGGGGTGAGCGAGATCGGCGTTTCACAGCGCGGTGCGATCGACTGGCAAGGCCGGCCGCAGCACGACTGGTCGGCCGTCGATGCCGCCGCGCTGCGCGCCTTCATGCCGCAGCAGGCGATTGATCGTTTCCCGATCACCGTGGCACGCTTGCTTGAACTGAGCGTCGTGCGCCCGCGCCACGATGCACGTGCCGCACTTGCCGCCCTGGATCTCGAGCCACTTGCCGCACGGCCGGTGCTCGAACTCTCGGGCGGCGAACGCCAGCGCGTGGCGCTGGCGCAGTGCGTCCTGCAGGGTGCGCCGCTGCTGCTGCTGGACGAACCGGTGGCGTTCCAGGACCCGGCGCACCAGGCGCTCGTGGCTCGCTGGCTGGGCCTGTCGCTGCCGCGCGACCAGGCGCTCGTGATTTCGGCGCATGACGTCAACTGGATCGCGCGGACCGCGACCCACGTGCTGGCGCTGTTGCCGACGGGGCAGTGCGAGCAAGGGGTGACGGCGGACTTGCTCGAGGCCGGATTGCTCGAGCGGGTCTATGGCTGCGAGTGGCGGGACGTGGGTGGGGTGTGGGTGGCTGACTGAGACGCGTTGGCTCGTGCAGAGCCGAGTGCCGGCCCATGACGCCATCAGCGCTCTGCCGCGGCAACGTGGGCGCAAACGGACGACAGCAGTCTCTTCACCGCGTTCGCTCGATCGCCTCGCACAGGGCCGCAGCGCCGTCGACGAACCGCGGCCCCATGCGTCCGATCAGGTCGCCGTCGATCGACGCGAAGCGCTGCCGCTTCACAGCGCTGACGTTCGCGAAGCGCCGCCATGGCGTGAAGTCGCGCGCAGCGTCGTCCGGTCGGGCCGCGGTGGCGATCAGTTGCGGGTCCGCGGCCACGGCGGCTTCCCAGCTCACGGTGGGCGTGAGCAGTGGCAGATCGGCGAAGACGTTGACGCCGCCGCAGGTGCGCAATGCCTCGCTGATGATGTGTTCGTGGTTGACGGTCATCAGCGGTTGGCCCCAGAGCTGCCAGAACACGCGCACCGGGGGGCGGCCGCGATAGCGGTCGGCCAGCGCTTGCCAATCGGTCTCGAACTGGCGCGCTGCAGCTTCGGCGAGGTCGGCGTGTCCGAGCAGGGTGCCCAGGCGGCGAAGCGTATCGGCGACGCCCTGTGCGCGCCGGATCTCGCTCTCGAAGATCGTGAGCCCGAGCGAGCGCAGGCGCGCTTTGTGGCGCTCGTTCAGGCCGCTGCTCCAGACCAGGACGAGGTCGGGTTTGAGCTGCACGATGCGCTCGAAGTCGATCGCGTGCGCGTCGCCGATGACGGGCAGCGTCAGCGCAGCCTCGGGAAAGTCGCTGTAGCGGATGGCCCCCACCATCGCACCGCCACCGCCGGCCGCATAGGCCAGTTCGGTCAGCTGCGGGCCGAGGCTGACGACGCGGCGCGCCGGCGCCGCGAGCACGACGCTGCGGCCCGCGTCATCGGCCACGCGCACCTCGGCTTGCGCATGAGGGGCGAATGCGGCCGCGGCGAGTGTCGCGAGCAGCAGGCGGATCACGGCGCGGGTGTCTTGGGTTCGAACGCGCACATGGGCGCCACGCGGCACTGCCAGCACAGGGGTCTTCTGGCCTGGCACACGTAGCGGCCGTGCAAGATGAGCCAGTGGTGCGCATCGACGCGATACGGCTCGGGCACGCGCTCGACGAGCTTCATTTCCACGTCGTAGGGCGTCTTTCCAGGCGCCAGGCCGGTACGGTTGCCGACGCGGAAGATGTGGGTGTCCACCGCCATCGTCGGCTCGCCGAAGGCGACGTTGAGCACCACGTTGGCGGTCTTGCGGCCCACGCCAGGCAGGGCCTCGAGGTGTTCGCGGGCTCTGGGAACGCGTCCGCCATGTCGCTCGACGAGGATGCGGCAGGTCTCGTGCAGGTTCTTCGCCTTGTTGCGGAACAAGCCGATGGTCCTGATGTGTTCCTCGATTCCGGTCACGCCGAGTGCGAGCATCTTGCGCGGCGTCGGCGCCACGGCGAACAGGCGCTGGGTCGCCTTGTTGACGCTCACGTCGGTCGCCTGGGCCGACAGCAACACGGCCGCCAGCAGCTCGAACACGCTCGTGTACGCCAGCTCGGATGCCGGGTGCGGATTGGCCTCGCGCAGCGCCGCGAAGAAGGCATCGATGTCGGCCCTTTTCACGCGACTGACCGCTTTGCGCGGGCTCGAGCGAGTGCGGCTTCGATGGCCATGCGTTTTCCCTCGAGCGCGGCCGGGTCCGTCAGCGAGCTGTGATGCGCCAAGCCGGCGAGCTTGCCGACTGCCTTGCGCGCCAGGCGGGCGTCATTTTCGCGCCTGTCGCGCTCAAGGCGCATCCGGCGCGATGCGTAGTGCTCGCGGGCCTCGCACGCCTGCGCGGCACTCCATGCGGCCCACCCGCTGGCGCCCGGCGTGGCGTCCTCGAGCACGATGCAGTCCACCGGACAGGCCGGTATGCACAATTCGCAGCCCGTGCACTGGTCTTCGATCACCACGTGCATGCGCCTGGCCGCGCCGACGATGCAATCCACCGGACAGGCCTTGATGCACAGCGTGCAGCCGATGCACCAGGCCTCGTCGACGAACGCGACACGCCGAGGTCCCTCGACGCCATGGACCGGGTTCAGCTCGATCACCGGCCGGCCAGTCAATGCCGCCAGGCGTGCGATGCCCTGAGCGCCGCCCGGCGGGCATTGGTTGATCTCGGCCTCGCCGCCAGCGATCGCCTCGGCGTAGGCGCGGCAATCGGCGAACGTGCACCGTGTGCACTGCGTCTGCGGCAGCGCGTCGTCGATGCGGTCGGCGAGCGTCGTGTCGTCGGTCACCCGACGATTATCGGCGGCGCGCCTTCGTGCGGCTGGCGGGCTTTCGGGCCTCGCGCAGGCCGGCCTTGGGCATCGGCCCGCTGCCGAACCTGGCGATGAACTCTCGCACCTGAGGGTAGACCTGCTCGCGCCAGCGCCGGCCGGAGAAGATCCCGTAGTGGCCCGCGCCCTCCGCGTCGTAGTGGAACTGGCGCGACTTGGGCACGCCGGTGCACAACCCGTGCGCCGCGCGCGTCTGTCCGGCACCCGAGATGTCGTCGAGTTCGCCCTCGATGGTGAGCAGGGCGCTCGTCGTGATGTCCTGGGGCCTGACCAGTTCTTTGCCCACGCGCCAGGTGCCGTTGACGAGCGCGAAGTCCTGGAACACGACCTTGATCGTGTCGAGGTAGTACTCGGCCGGCATGTCCAGCACCGCGTTGTACTCGTCATAGAACTGCCGGTGGCTTTCGGCACTCTCCTCGTCGCCGCGCACCAGATCGAGGAAGTAGTCGTAGTGGGAACTGAGGTGGCGATCAGGGTTCATCGCCACGAAGCCGCTGTGCTGGAGGAAGCCCGGGTAGACACGGCGCGTTGCCCCCGGATAGTTCGGTGGCACGCGATAGATCACATTGGCCTCGAACCATTCGTGGCTCTTGTTCATCGCCAGGTTGTTGACGGCGGTGGGCGATCGGCGGGCATCGATCGGGCCGCCCATCATCGTCAGCGTGCGGGGTGTGAACTCGCCGCGGCTGGCCATCAGTGAAACCGCCGCCAGCACTGGTACGGTGGGCTGGCACACCGAGATCACGTTTGCTGTCGGGCCGATGTGGCGGATGAAGTCCTCCACGTAGTGCACGTAGTCGTCGAGATGAAACGGGCCTTGATCGACCGGCACCATGCGCGCGTCGGTCCAGTCGGTGACGAACACCTTGTGGTGCTGCAGCAGGCTGTTGATGGTGTCGCGCAGCAGCGTCGAGTGGTGGCCCGAAAGCGGTGCGACGACCAGCACGGGCGGCTGCTG